>JBGPNQ010000105.1:0-14857 GCA_041487615.1 Anaerolineae bacterium | reverse complement strand
CAATTCTCTCAACTTTTCGTTCAATCGGTTGTACAATTCCTGACTACTGCTCATCCTCGGCCTCCTTTGGTCGTCAAGCAACCAAATTATGCCTTACTTGGTGAGCAGTAGCCCTTTATTCATTCTGTAACGTAATCAACCTTCGTTGCTACTTTTCCTTACTGCGCTTATCTTTTGGCTCTGCTATGGCAACAACTTCTCCCAATAATTGTTCACGGTTGATTACAATATCTGGATAATTCACGTCCTTATCGCATGATTCTGAACGCAAAATTAGTTTGCCATTCTTCAGTTTGAGTCGTTTCACGACCAGGGGTAGGTTTTGCAGATCGGGGCCTGGCAGGCATGCAATAATAATTTGTTCAATACGTGGATTGCGGTTTTCATAGAACAAGACATAATCCCCATTTTCTATCGGGATGAGACCTGCATCGTTCATGCTGTTTCCACTGACCTTCAACCAGCCATATTGCTTGCCTCTGAATTCAATGGCTTCATTGAGAGAAGAGAGCGATTTATAGAAATCATCGTAAGATATTCCGATTTGATTGTCGCCCTGCTTTAGGGAACGCAACTTATACTCTTTTCCCTCAATCCTCACAGCAGGTGATTCATCGACCGTTCCGCTGTAATCGGGGTCATCCAGAGTCACGTGGCCGTCTGGTCCTGCAGTAGCTTTGCCATAGATGGGTAGACCAGGCGTTAGCAGATAGGTAAAAGCAGGAATATTTGTTGGAATTGGAAACTCCTTGTTTGAATCATCTGCATTAGTCTTATCCGAAGGATTGGATTTTGAAATGCGTGGATCCTCGGTCATATTGAAAAGATTAAGATCGAAGGGAATGCTTGTATCAACATCGGTCAACCGAATGTCGATCGGAAAATGAATATTTAGATTCGTCGGTGATGAAAGGACGTTGTTAACCCGATTATTGTCCCCGGCTTCGGCGCTGTTTGGCTCATCAACAACCGTGAAGCCTTGTACTTTTTGTTCTTTTCTCACAGAATCAAATAGGCGTGATCTATCACTGGCAATGATTGAAATCCAATATTTGATTTGGTTGATCCGCTTGCTACATTCTTTTTTAAGCCGATACCCCACATTATTGTTGAGGGTATTGATCATGATCTTGTGGAATATTTTCTGGGCGCTAATATATTGTTCTCTCGAATCCTTGAAGTATCCATCTTCGCCATAAATCGCAGCCAGGAACCAGTATACAAAAGCCAAATTCCATTCCTTGTTAGTCGCATTGAGAATTCGCACCGCATCTTCTGCCCAAATACGGGCAGAGTGTAGATCATTAAGAATACAATAACAGAAGGAAATATAGATGCGCAATAATGGCCAATTCTCAGAGTATTCAATTTTATAGAGACTGTCCTGTAGTTCCTTAATCAATTGCATTGCATTGTTTGGTGCGATATCTAAAGCCCTGTTTCTTTGCTCATCGAGAACATCTCTAATAAAGAGATTATTCAACGAGAGATCCAGAATTAGTTTCCTGATCAGCTCTCTAAGTTGCATAATGAATGTCTGACGCATGTGTTTCTCCCAAGTCTAGAGGAGTTTCTTTAGGTTTTCGAGTGTGTCAAGTGCATCGCTCGCGATGAGTGATCGGGTATAAGAATCGCTTAAACTTTGGTCAAGGATGGCAGAAAGGGAAATTAACAAAGGCTCATCGAGATGCTCCTGATCCATCTTGTCCAGGCCCTCTGCAATGGCCAGAATAAGATCCCGTTGTGCAAGTGCTCGGGCTGTTTCAATCGTTCGGATTTGATAGGCTTTTGATATCCCTTCCTTAATCATTGCTTTGCTTTGCCGAACTGCTTCCCAGTTTTGGAGCCGTTGTTTGTCCACATCCTCGGGCGGCCGGATTTCCGTGATTTGCAGCTCTAGGAGCCGTACACCTAAATCTTCGAGTTTTGGGGTTACCTCATCAAACAGTTTTTGCTGCAAAAGTTCCGGAAATGTATTTTCGGTACCTTGATCGGCAACGAAGAATTCGTCGAGACAATGACTCGTTATATACTGCTTGATTGGACCATTTATTTGACCCCATACACTGTTATACCAGTGTGACTCTTCATAGCCACCTTTCTCGGTGTATCGCAGTGTTGTTTTTTCAACCGCCTTTTTTACAGCAAGAGGGTCCAGTGGATATAGACGTTTGTCACTTGTCTTTTGCTCTGTTAAACCGACCCTGAAGACAATGCGTGCCTTGATTAAGAGCGGTATGCCATCTTTTGTGGATGCTTTTAAGTCGTCATCCTTCTTTTGTGGTGTTATTTGAACGATGGAATGCACGGTTTCGTATTTTTCAAGGAAAACAATACCAGAACCCACTACTCGCGAAAACTTGTTTCCTCTTTCAAGATATACAGCAACACCATCATTAATCACTAGATTAGCAGGTCCTCCCAGCCATTTCACCCATTTCTGTTCTGGTTTTATCTGGCCGCTTTCAAGAATCACAACATACGGATACTCCATGGAGGAAATGGGGGACGGAGGGAACGGAGGAATACCGATAAAACGACGCCAAATTAAAGGACGAACATTAAACTCATCGTCGGTCTTATAAAAAGCCTCGAAGAATTTTCGGGCCGACCTCATCAAAAGCGCGATGCCCACGATCACGACTACAAGTGGCAATACGATTGGAAAAAACAATACTATGAGATAGGCAGCAGAACCCCATATTGAATTTGTGGACCATGTCACCAGTGGATCTACAATGAAATTCACAAACAGCGCTGCGTAGCCTATAGCGAAAGCGACACAAATTGCCGAAGGAATGATAATAAAACCAACCTGCTTTAGGTCATCCCAGTGAGCCTTTTCAGCAGTATACGTGCTTTGCCAGTCCTGGACTTCTTCAGGTGACGGCATCATAAACTAGCGGTCCTTTCCTGGGAGCAATCTTCCCTTTAATCTATTCAAGCTCATTCGAACATTCGGTTCGTGCGCCTCAGTCACATCAGAGACATCGGAGTCCTGACGCATCAATTCCTCAAGCGCTCCCACGAATCGCATGGCAATAACGTGACGAGGCAAATTCGGGTATCGAATGCGAGTCTGCTGCATCCCCTCCGCAATGGCAGTGAGAAGCACCGATTGGACATAGGCCCGGGCTTCCTGTTGCAGGCGTTTCGATTCTGCATCGCCATCGGCAAGGATCTGTGATCTTTGATTTTCCCAATTCACGCTCCAGGTTGCAATTTGCTGCTTTATCACATCATCATGTTTATTATCGGCTTGCAGATATTCAGAAAAATTAAATGAGACGACCCTGGATGCAAATATGCGCACACCTTGCGCCAAGAGTTCAGGATAGGCCTGATTCTTGATCTTGGCAGCGATCTCGTCCAGGGCACTGGCATCAGGCTCTTCCCTGTTAGGTTTCCATAGTTCATCAAATTTGCGATCGGATAGAACACGTGACGCGATTACTTCGACCTGATTCAAAACCCTTTCGTCCCAATAAATTACCTTTTGTAGTTCAGGCTCAGTGGAGGTCTTCCCACGCATCATGAGCGATGAGCGTACACGAGTACTCGCAAAAGGAAAGCGTCCATCGAGATTAGAATCAAGCGCCTTTGTTTTCAGCAACATTACTTTTCGATCTTCAATATTGTGATATGTTGTTCGTGTCCACTGATCCCTGTCCAATGTAAAGGAAGCAAGTACAGAAGCTCTGAATCTTACGCCGTCCTTAGAGATTGCATCGATCTCGCGGGAGCGAATTTGAGTTCTCAGGTCTACAATTTCGAGTAAACGCTCGTAAGGTTTGGTAAACACGACTCTGGGGCCTTCGACCCGCGAGAAATTGATTCCCACCGTCAATGCCGCAGCCTGATGAGACTTCAACCATATGATGCCAGGCTTGCCCGTATCATTGAAAACATTGCCACTGATGCGAGCCTCAACAGTACGGCCGGAGGGGTCGTCACTGCTTACCACCTGCAGGGAATGTTGAAGCCCCCACGTGTACCAGAAGAAGACCCAAAATCTCTGCCGTTTTTCCAGTTTGTTTTCCGGGTCCGATGCCGGAACAATGGCATGTGCCAGATAATGGAGGGTGTTGTAATAGATTGCCAGGATCGGTAACGAGATTATGATGATCCCGAACCAGTTTCCCAGGATCCAACCTGCTGTGAAAACTGCGAGATGGAAAATGATGGATGTGACACCTCTTTTTTCGCCATGCGTTTTGCTCATGAAATAGACCACTGGGCAAAGCGTTAGCCAGATCAATCCCCAACGAAGATATCCGGGTTTCACTGATAAAAGCTCAGCGAGATATGCGATCCCAAACCAGAACATTATCACCCAGATCAACACCGGGATAATGGCGACGACCCATAAGAACAATCCTCTCAACACTCCATCTTTCCTGATCCAACTCGGTAGGATGACAAAACAAAAACCAAGCACCAACGCCATCAATGCCAGGGTTGGCATGATATATGTGTTGAGTGCCCAATTTGTTGCAGTAAGAATTCTGACAATGAGTTCCATGCCAACCTAATCCGCCATATCGTAGCCGAAACTGTTATCAACGCTATAATCGGGAATAACGAAATCAAATCCCTATGTCAGTATAAGACTTTCAAAACTTGTCTGTCAAGTGACTTATTTCCGTAAACTTATTATGACAAATACCCCTTCTTTTCTCCTCGTTGAATTCCACTGCCATACGGACGCCTCCAAAGACTCCCTCACCCGCCCGGAAGAGTTGATCGCTGCGGCGCGGCGGAAGGGCATCGATCGTCTCATCATCACCGACCATAACACCATTGCTGGCGCGCGAATGGCACAAGAGCTAGACCCTGAACTCGTGATCGTGGGTGAGGAAATTATGACGACGCGCGGCGAGATCCTTGCGGCGTTTGTGAGAGACGAGATCCCGGCCGGCTTGACTCCGCAGGAGACGATTCGCCGGTTGAGAGAGCAGGACGCGTTTATTAGCGTGTCTCATCCATTTGATAAGATGCGTTCGGGAGGCTGGCGCGAACCTGATCTACTGGAAATCGTTCCACTCGTGGATGCAATTGAGGTTTATAACTCGCGTTGCATGTTTCCCACCTATAACCGAGAAGCGCGGCGGTTTGCGGAACGGCACAATATCGCCGGCACGGTCGGCTCTGACGCTCACGCGGCATTCGAGGTGGGGAGGTCGCTGATGCGCCTGGAGCCGTTCGAGGGTCCGGACGAGATGCGGAATGTCATCCGGGCGGGCCGGCCGCTGACGAGGTGGTCGCCTCCCTGGTTTCATCTCACATCACGCTATGCGGCTGTAACCAGGAAAGTTCGAACGCGGTCTTGACATCAACTTCCAGCCGTGATAATCTTGCGTCCGTCGTGCCCGGTTTGTGGCGCCGCGACGCCATGCACGGGCTAATTTTTTATCTCAGCAGGAGAAAAGCAAGATGTCAGAACGTTTCGTTGGAACAGTGAAATGGTTCAATGCCACCAAGGGCTATGGTTTCATTGGTCGTGATGGTGGTGAGGATGTGTTCGTTCACTTTAGCGCCATTCAGTCTGATGGCTACCGCAAGTTGGAGGCCGAACAGAAGGTGGAGTTTTCCGTCGAGGAAGGCCCCAAGGGTTTGCAGGCTGCCAACGTGGTCCCCGTCTCGTAAGACGTGGCCTGTGGCTTGAGTTTTGCGAACCAGACAGGGCTGTCGTGAGACAGCTCTGTTTTTTTACCCCCACCCAGCCTCCCCCAAATCCGAATAGTGTTCGTCATTCGGATTTGGGGGAGGTGCCCGTAGGGCGGAGGGGGATGGTCGATTCATTACATAATCGTGACATCCGTCCTGTCTCAACTGTCTATAATATGTTCGTAACCGCAACTTTTTACCCTGAAGGACGACTATACTATTATGACTTTTCTCGGAATTTTCAAGAAGGATGCGGATAAGCACGCGGTTCTAGCGGCCGGACAGGTGGTACCGGACTCCGCCCGTTGTGTCCAATGTGGGATTTGTTCCTATAATTGCCCAATTGGCATTGATGTACGGGCCTATGCCTGGCGTGGAGAACCTGTGATCAACAGCCAATGCCTGACGTGCGGCGAATGTATAGCGCGTTGTCCACGCGGGGTGCTGCGTTTTGAGCAAACAGATTTGTTCAAGAAGGGGGAGTGATGAGATATGTAATCATCGGTTCCGGTGTGGCAGGGATTGCGGCGATCGAGGCAATACGTTCTCTGGACACGCAGAATGAAGTGGTCATGGTGGGGGACGATCCGCACGGATTTTATTCGCGTCCCGGGCTGGCCTATTATCTGACAGGCGAGCTTCACGACAAAGCGTTGTTCCCTCGCACAGCCGAGGATTATCGACGAATGAATTTCCGCTTCGTACGAGGAGCTATAACAGCTATCCAGCGCGAGAAACGCTCTCTTCTGCTCGACGACAAAACGGATCTTCCCTATGATAAATTATTGATCGCCGTGGGCGCCCAGGCATTACCCATGGAAGTTCCCGGGGCAAACCTGGATGGTGTGCTCAAGCTCGATCACATGGATGATGCAAAACAGATTTTGAAACATGCTCGTCGAGGCAAAACGGCTGTCGTCCTGGGCGGAGGCATCACCGCGCTCGAACTCGTCGAGGGGTTGCTGGCACACGGAATGAAAGTTCATTACTTGTTGCGTGGCGACCGATATTGGAGCAATGTTCTCGACGAAAAGGAATCACACATCGTTGAGCACCGACTGAAGGAAGAAGGCGTGATATTGCATCATCATGCCGAAGTCATTGAAGTGACGGGCAAACACGGACGAGTGCACGGAATCCGCTTGTTGAATGGGCAAAACTTAAAATGTGAGCTGGTCGCCTATGCAATTGGGATCCGGCCGCGCGTGGATCTGGCGAAACAGGCGGGACTGGCAATAGACCGCGGGATTCTCGTCAATGAATATTTGCAGACGAATGATCCTGATATTTATGCAGCCGGAGATGTGGCGCAAGCCTATGATCCCATGACAGGAAGATCCATTATAGACAGCTTGTGGACACCTGCGCGGCAGCAGGGATATGCCGCAGGATTGAATATGGCCGGCAGGCGCAGCGTCTATATTAAATCCGCGCCGTTCAATGTGACGCGACTCGCCGGGTTGACGACGACCATCATTGGCACGGTGGGACGCGGCAGGGATGACGATATCGTAGGAATTGCGCGCGGCGATAGTGAAACATGGCGTGAACTACCCGATGCTACGATTGCGCAGGGCGGGTTTGAAATTAATCGCGTGCGCCTGATGGTTGGAGAGAAAACAGTACTGGGTGCGATCGTGATGGGTGATCAGAAATTGTCGCTGCCGCTGGAGAAGATCATCTCTGAGAACGTGGATATTTCACCGATCCGTGAGAAGTTGCTGGCGGGAAATGCGAAAGTTGGTGATGTGATTGCAGAGTTTTGGGCGGATTGGAAATCAGTGAATTGATTGCTTAAAGATTCTTGAGATTATGGTCCGGGAGGGCTCATGCTTCGTGGCAACAAGGAACTTTGGCTGGCATCCTTAGCAATGGTCTTGATTACGGGGTTATATGGAGCTGTAACGATTTTGACGCATGAGATACCGCCTGCGAGCGAGTTGTTCGGACATAGCATCGGAATTTTTGGATTTATTTTGATGCTCATGACTGAGACCCTTTATAGTCTTCGCAAGCGGAGCCGCAGCGTAAAATGGGGGCGGATGTCCACATGGCTTCAGATGCACATTTTCACAGGACTTGTGGGTCCGTATATGGTGTTACTCCACACTTCATGGAAGTTCAACGGACTCGCGGGAGTCACCACGCTATTCACCATCATCATTGTTGTCAGCGGGTTTATCGGTCGCTACATTTTTACCCGCATCCCGCGCACGCTGGACGGACTGGAAATAGAGGGAACGCTCTCACAGGAAGCGCTCAAACAGGCGCGGCAACTGATGGCACTGTGGCATACCATCCATATTCCGATTGGGATGGCATTGTTTGTATCCGCGTTTGTGCATATCGGCGCGGCGTTGTATTACGCCACGCTCTTGAAGTAGGGAGGAAACATGAGAAACAATCGGTTGGGTTGTCTTACCGGAACCGGGATCCTTGCCGCGTTGGTTACTGCTCTCGTCATTGCGGGGTATGCCTTCGCCCGCGGTGGCTTGATGTATAACCCGGGACCCTTAAGTGCGCAGGGAGGCGAAACGTTGGGCGGCGTCACATCCCACGCGCAGATTGGCGGGAATTGCCGTGCATGCCACACTGCTCCATGGGAATCGGCGGTCATGGCCGACCGTTGTGCCGATTGCCATGGCGACATTGCCGCGCAAATGAAAGAGGTTGCCTCGATGCACGGAAAGATGCTGCATGACAATCCGAATCTGGGTTGTCGTCACTGTCACCCTGAGCATCGCGGCGCGAATGCCAAGCTGACAGAATTGAGGGATGCGGCTTTCCCGCACGAGGTGGTGGGATTCTCGCTAAACGGTCACCAGCTGACGGCTGCGCGCGAACCGTTCACCTGTCAGGATTGCCACGCGGATAACATCTCCAAATTTGACCTGAAGAGCTGTGATGTCTGTCATCGCCAGCTGGATGCAGCATTTATGACCGCGCACACATTGTCCTACGGGACTGCCTGCATGGATTGTCACGACGGTGTGGACCGCCTTGGCAAACATTTTGACCACAATACTTTTGCCTTCAAACTCAATGGCAAACACGTTGGCCTGGCCTGTGACAAATGCCATTACACGGCACGTGCATTTGGCGATTTCCAGGTCACGCTTCAGGATTGCAATTCCTGTCACCAAAAAGATGAGCCGCATCAGGGCCGCTTTGGTTCCAATTGCGCCGACTGCCATTCGGAAGAGGGCTGGACCCCCGCAAAATTCGATCACAATCTCGCTGCGTTCAAGCTCGAAGGGAAACATAAGGAAGTTGACTGTGAGTCATGTCATAAAAACAATGTTTTCCAGGGCACACCCACGGATTGTTATTCCTGCCATCAAAAAGATGATCAACATAAAGGGCAATTCGGCAAAGATTGTTCGGCCTGCCATAGTCCATCCGATTGGGGAGAGACGACTTTCGATCACAATCGCAGCAACTTCCCATTGACGGGCGCTCACGCCAGCCTGGCCTGTGAGCGCTGCCATTTGAATGGACAGTTTGCAGGTCTCTCCACCGAGTGCTCGAGTTGTCATAGTGATCCCCCGTTCCATGCGGGAATGTTTGGGCTGGCATGTGCAACTTGTCATACAGTTGACAACTGGTCTGCTGTATATCGCGGTCCGCATCCGGGTATTGCAGAGGATGGTGGCCGTGGAGTAAATCATGGTGGTGGCGGTTGCCGGTCCTGCCATACTCAAACTCTGCTTACTGCCACGTGTACTCAATGTCATAACGGTAACCCTCAAGGCGGGGGTGGAGGCGGCGGAGGCGATAACTAACTTGAGTGATGAGTAAATAATAACTTTCCGCGACCCTGGCCCAGCATTGGAAGTTTATCGCGGTTCAATGACGGATTCTTGAGGTGCTTCTCCCTGTGACTCAACGTTCATGATCGTTGGCACAAAGAACGCAACGGTGGCAATCAACACGCATAAAATGCCTCCCGCCCAGAACCAGACACGTATGCCCAGCCAGTCAGAGAACGGACCTGCGATCAACAGTCCCAGCGGGGAGATTGCTGTAGCACCGCTGCCTAACAGGGATGTGACGCGTCCCTGCATGTCTGGTCGCACAATGGACTGAAGCAGCGCACCAATGGGTCCATTTGCAACGGGAAGCATGAGCCCAAGTACGATGCTGCCTGCAATGGCAAGCGGGAAAAGATTGGCAGGCGCAAACCCGATCAACATCACGCCGATTCCCAGCCCAATAATGCCGGCTACAGAAGTGACCATCTTTTTCTTAAAGCCACCCCAAATGCTCAAACCGATTCCGCCGGCAATGATCCCAAAGCCCATGACGGATTCCATCAGCCCCAGTTCGATGGCGCCTTTACCAAAATGTTTTGTAATTAACAGTGGCGTGAGCGCGGTGGTTGGCACAAGCAGGAAGTTCAAGAAAAGGGCCATGAAAACGATGGCGATGAACCCGCGGATGGAGCGGATATATGTTAACGCTTCGTGGATATCCTGCAGAAGGCTGGGTTTCACCTGCTGTTGCCGCAATTGCTCGTGTCTTGTCGGTTGAGGGATGGCGATAAATAAAAGCGGCAATATGGCCAGCAGGGCCGTCCCCACGTCGATTAGAAGTACACCTTGCGTAGGCAGGATACTCAACAACAATGCTCCTACAGGCGGAGCTACCAGGCTATTAACTCCCTGTAGGGCCTGGTTGAGTCCGTTGATGCGCGTCAGTTGTTCCTTTGGCACCATCAGCGGTGTGGATGCCGACATGGCCGGGAAATGGAACGCGCCTCCAACCGCCCGGATTGCCATGATGGCATAGACGTGCCAGATCTGAACGATGCCTCGTGCAAATAGATAAGCCAGCAATAGGGAGAACAGGGCAATTGTCCCATCTGCAATTATCATGATGGTGCGACGATTCCAACGGTCTACGAGCGCGCCTGCAAACGGACCGATCACGATCTGTGGCAACATGCCCACCAGTGTCGCAATCGCCAGCACCGTTGCCGAACCACTGTTTTTCGTGAGCCACCAGATCAATGCAAATTGCACAAGCGCAGAACCGAATAATGACAGGGCCTGTCCCGACCAGATGGTGAAGAAGCGTCCGGCCCATTTCCCTGTTTCAGGTTGTGATGAATTTTCCATGCGATTGAGCATTCCTTCGTCAAAGAATTCTTGTCTATAATAGACTCAAACCGAGTATTCTGCAACCGACTAAAGTAGGAAATCTTTATGACAACATTTGCTTTCAATTCACGTCGTTCTCCAGTTTACGGGCGTAACGGCATTGTATCAACATCACAACCACTTGCCACTGCCGCGGGATTGGAGATTCTCTCCAAAGGTGGCAACGCGGCGGATGCTGCAGTTGCGGCGGGCGCGGCACTCAATGTCACCGAGCCAGCATCGACAGGAATCGGCGGCGACATGTTCGCGCTCTATTATTCGGCGGATACGAAACGAGTTACAGCTTTGAATGGATCAGGGCGCGCGCCCGCTGCGCTGACGCTCGATCGGCTGAAGAAGGACGGCTTCTCCACCGAGCTGCCTCCGTTTCACGCGCACACCGTCACGGTCCCCGGTGCCTGCGCGGGTTGGTTTGATCTCATCGCAAAACATGGATCGCTTTCGATGTCTGAAATCCTTGCACCTGCGATTCAACTCGCAAGTGACGGATTTCCTGTCGTGCCGATAACGGCATACTTTTGGCAGCGCAGTGCTCAGAATCAACTGAAGTTCGCGCCCAACGGACAAGAATTAACAATTGACGGACGAGGGCCGAACGCAGGAGAGATTTTCCGTAATCCGAATTTGGCGCGGACATTAGGGCTTGTTGCGCGCGGAGGCAGGTCAGCGTTCTACCAAGGTGAGATAGCGGAAGCAATCGTCGGAGTGATTAGAGAGGCAGGCGGGTGCATGTCCATGGATGATCTCGCCTCCCACACGTCGACATCGGAAGAGCCAATATCCGTCACCTATCGCGGATTGCGCGTCTATGAATGTCCTCCTAATGGACAGGGTATCACGGCGTTGATCGCGCTGAACATTCTGGAGGGATTCGACCTGAGCGCGCTCGCGCCTCTTTCGGCCGATCGTTTACATCTTCTTATCGAAGCGGTGCGCCTCGCATTCGCAGATTCGCGCTGGTACGTTGCTGACCCGAAGTTTTCGAATATTCCGCTGAAAGAATTATTGTCGAAAGAATATGCCGGTGAAAGACGCAAGTTGATTAATATGAAACGTGCCACAATTGATCCCAAACGCGGCACGCCGGTTTCGTCATCTGGAACAGTTTATCTCAGCGTAGTGGACAAATTCGGCAACGCCTGTTCCTTCATCAACAGCAACTACTGGGGCTTTGGGACGGGCATCGTCCCGAAGGGGTTTGGTTTCACCCTACAAAACCGCGGGCATAACTTCAGCCTTGCCCCGAATCATCCCAATGTCCTTGAGCCGCGTAAGCGACCCTATCACACGATCATTCCTGCCATGGTCACAAAACTCCCCTCTCCCAACGGGAGAGGGGCAGGGGGTGAGGGCGAAACTCTCTTCGCATCGTACGGAGTGATGGGCGGCTTCATGCAACCACAGGGACACGTTCAGGTGCTGTCCGCGCTGGTGGATCATGGGCTCGATCCACAGTCTGCTTTGGATTTGCCGCGCTTCTGTATCGATGTAGAAGAATCCGGTGGACGTGTGGCTCTCGAAGAAGGAATTCCCGCCAACGTAGTTTCAGACTTGCAGAAGATGGGACACCCAGTCTACTCAGTCGGCGGCTATGACCGTTCTGTTTTCGGCAGAGGACAGGTGATTTTGCGCGACGCGGAAACAGGCATCCTTTGCGCGGGAAGCGATCCACGCGCGGATGGGTGTGCGATGACACTTTGATTTCTGATAGTTGACTTCCCGCCCAGACGGCCTATAGTGGAAGTGTAACGATGTGCTGCTCGAAATGATTTGAAGGGAAAATGAAACCATGACCCGGAAAATTCTTCAATCCCTGGAGGGTGTATCTAAAACCCTGCTAATGACCCTTTATGTGCGAGCACGCGAATCCCAGCGCCCGGATGGAATGATTAGAGACGATAGGGCCGTAACAATGGTCAACCAGATCGCGTGTGACTTTTCGCGGCTTCGGATGCATCGACATGATGAGATCGCTGTCATCATGCGAATGAGGAAATTCGATACTTATGTCCGTGACTTTCTCACGCGAAACCCGCAGGGCGTTGTGGTCCACATCGGCTGCGGACTGGATACACGTTTTGACCGTGTAGATAACGGCCGCGTGGAATGGTTCGATCTCGACGTGCCAGATGTCGTTGAATTGCGCCAGAAACTGATCGATATCAACTGCGACCGATATCATATGCTCACTACATCGGTATTCGAAGATGGCTGGTTCTATGAAGTGGAGCAGTATAAGCCGCGTCCGTTCATGTTTGTGGCCGAAGGCGTTTTCCCATATTTTGAGGAAATACAAATCAAAACGTTGTTCCTTAAGCTTTGCGATCATTTTCCGGGTTCGGAATTGGTCTGTGACGCTCACACTCCCTTTGTAATTTGGGTCGATAATTTGCAGCTGGCGTTTGCTAGGGTGAAAGCCCGGCTTCACTGGCGATTGGGACACGGCAAGGATATCGAAAGTTGGGGTGTGGGGATACAGTTACTTGATGAATGGAACTACTATGAAGACGACGATCCTCACTTGAAAGCATTTCGTTGGGTGCGCTTGATCCCGCCGCTGGCAAAATCATCCGGGATCTTTCACTATCGACTGGGATCAAGCGATTCAACCGAACAACAAAACTAAACCACGTAAATCAGTTGATCGTGTCATTGCCAAACGATGCGCTATTCCTCGGCTGCCAGAATCGGTTTTGCTTGAGCGATTCCATGCAGCAAAACGAATCCGAAGACCGCAGCCATTCCGATGATGCCACAGGCATACCATAGCCAGTTTGGATCATAATGATCCAATACTAATCCTGCCAGAAACGGTCCGATGGCGAACGAGAGTCCCCACGAATTCCCGTAAATGAAGTTATAACGACCGCGCATCTCCTCAGGGGAGAACCTGGCTACCATCGCATTCGCAATTGGAATTGCAATCATTTCGCCAATCGTTAGAATCGCAATCGCGATTGCAAACCACCAGTAGGTGCTCACAAAGCCAAATAGAAGAAGTCCCAACGCAATAAAAAATGCTCCCAGTGCCATCATTAACATCGGAGGATTTTTTTCCATTCGTCGCGTGATCGGGAACTGGAGGAGCACCACCATCGCCGCGTTAATGCTGATTAAGGATCCATAGCCCGATTCAGGGACACCATGTTGATCACGTAAAAACACTCCAAGTGTCGTGTTCATGTTCATATAAACCAGCCAGGTGAGCAGACACACAAAAGTGAACGCGATGAATTTTCCATCCTTCAGCACTTCCAGGTAGCCTCTAAAAGTCTGAGCAGTTGTCTCTTGTTCTTTGCCTTCCGCAGGGACCGGTTTTGTCTCTGGAATGAGCCGGAAGACCATCAGCGCCACGATCGCACTGACAATGGCATCGATAATAAAGAGCGCCAAATAGGAACGAGCTGCAATAAAGCCACCAATCACCGGGCCGAGCACAATCGCCAGATTAAACGCCACTCGCCGGATGCCAAAACCACTGGCGCGTTTCTCGACTGGTAGCACATCCATAAAAACGGCCTCGTAGGCGGGTCCGCCGACATCGGTAAAAATGCCTGAAACGAACGCCACAATCAGGAAGACATGGAATGTACTGACAAACCCCATGAGAACAGTACTGAATGAAGTGGAGATGAGGCTGAAAATGATGATCCCTTTGCGTCCGAAACGGTCTGTCAATGCGCCGCCAGGGAAAGCACCAATAAAACTGGACAAGGAGAAGATCGCGAAGAGACCTCCTACCTGCGTCATACCTACATCGAACTTCTTCGTTATATACAACGCAAAGAAGGGAAACAATAATGACCCGCCCAGCCGGTCAACAAAGTTGACGGCAATCATCATCCAAAAGTCACGTGGATATTCCCGGTAGACCTTCAAAACACGATCCATGCTAACTCCCTTGAAGCGAAGGACACAGCCGCCTTACACCAATGAAACTTTTCTTTCGAGAATGCCAATGATTATACGGTGTATTCTCTGTTGTTCGTTGATTTGATTCACTGTAGTTCAATACCGGTCAGGATCAATCT
>JBGPNQ010000104.1:0-14942 GCA_041487615.1 Anaerolineae bacterium | reverse complement strand
TAGACCTCTTGCATAAGTGTGCCATAATGGGCACATGAGATACGAAACGATCGAACACCTAAAGGACGGCGATTTCAAGCGTCTCACAGGTGTACAACGAGAAAGCTTTGAAGAGATGCTCAAAGTTGTTGAGAAAGGACTGGGTCACTTTGGGCGACCGCCTAAGCTGAGCCGAGCCGATCAACTGCTGATGACTTTGATGTACTGGCGAGAATATCGAACTGAATTTCACATTGCCCAATCCTATGGTGTGAGTGAAGCGACCGTCTGCCGGACCATCCGCAAGGTAGAGGATGTCCTGGCACGCTCGAAAAAGTTTCGTCTGCCGGGCAAAAAGGCGCTCCAGCCCAGCGACACGGTCTTTGCAGTGATCCTGGTGGATGCCAGTGAACAGCCTGTCGAGCGTCCAAAAAAAACCAGGAAAAGCATTACAGCGGCAAAAAGAAGCGACACACCCAAAAAGCACAGCTGATTGCCAACCAGAAAACCGCTGAAATTGTGGTGACTGCTTTTGGCCAGGGCAACCAGCATGACTTTCAGCTTTTCAAGGATGACAAACTCGCCATTGCACAGCACATTCGGATCTTGGCGGATGCAGGTTACCAGGGTCTGGCAGAACTTCATGAAAACTGCCAAACCCCTTTCAAGAAATCCAAATATCATCCTTTGACCAAAAAGGAGAAGCAGCGAAATCGTTCGTTGGCTCGCAAGCGGATCGTGATTGAGCATATTTTTCGAAAGCTGAAAGTCTTTCGCATCCTGAGTGAGAGGTATCGCAATCGCAGAACGAGGTTTTCTTTGCGCTTCAACTTGATCGCTGCGATTTACAATCGTGAACTCAACTTACACTGACTTTTGCAAGAGGTCTATTAACTGAATGTACCCAACTTAACTTCAAATCCTTCCGACAACGGTTTGCCAATCGTTCATCGCCAGTCCAAAACTCAACGGCGAGCTTCTCTGCCAGTGCGAGATAAAAAGCATCATAGGCTTTGGATTGGCCCAATTTTCCAGCCAATTCAAGCGCACGCAAACTTAGCTCTTCATCTTCATCGATGATCTCAATGTGCAGGCCATGAATCGTTCTTAATGCCTGTCCTGCTTGTTCTGAAGTAATGTGCTTCTGCGATAACAGGGAACGAATTGCAGATGTGGTTTCACTTAACCACAACCGTGGCACGCAAGGGTTAATTTGCTGCATGTCGACATTTTCCCAGAATTGCTCCAGGCTGTTCGTCATATCCAAAACGGTTTGGATGACGATATTAGCGTCGATGACCCAATAATTCACGTGTCCGCTCCTCCCGTATTCGTTCAAGTACTTTCGTAGATTTCGTAATACGTTTTCCCTTGCGACGATTCTTCACTTGCGCTGTAAGCGCACGAGCATTTTCCAGTGCAAGTGCTCTTTCACGATGCTTACTATTATCCTCGCGTAACCCCGCCGCTATATATTCCCGCACCAGATCACTGACGCTGCGTTTCTTTTCGCTTGCAAGTCGCTCCAGCGCCTCGCGCTGACGACGCTCCAACAAAAGATTGACACGCTGTAAGTCCTGCATACGCACTCCTTAAGGGCCATTATACACACCCACATGCGCATGTGTCAAACCGCCCCACTCTCTGTATAAATTAATTAAAGTAGATCCGCTGGCCTTGCTCTGCCAGCGGAACGATTGCGAACGATGTAATGCAATTCGGGAAGGTAATCAAGGGCTATAAATCCAGGCTCGAGAGCTAACGTTTTGCCCAACCCCATAGCCGCCTGCAAGTAGGACCCTGCCATCAGACAACAGAGTCGCAGTCGAGAATAACCGCGATAAAGCAGCCGTTCCCAGGTCACCGGGAACTGTGGCAAATATATTTTGCAGTTCATCATAAATAACTGCGTTCCGCCCCCCACCTGCGATCAAAGCCTTCCCGTTCTGCAACAATAATGAAGTGCCGCTGTGTTTGTAACGAACTGTGGGCATATCGCGGATCTTACCAAAAGTCCCTGTGGCTGGATCGAATATCTCGGCGCTTGTGTAAGCATTCAGGTCATCGTTTTCGTCTGAGCCGCCGGTGATCAACACTTTTCCATCTGAAAGTAAAACAGCGTCATGTTTATGACGACGAACAGTCATGTGACCAGTCTCCGTAAAGAGACCGGTCTGCGGGTCATACCGTTCTGCGCTATCGTAAATAATGCTGTCCGAATGCCGGCCGCGATGTCCGCCCGTGATCAGGACGCGTCCATCTTGAAGTTTGGTGATGGTGTGAGATTCTCTGGCCACAGTCATATCCCCTGTGGAAGTAAAAGTACCTGTTGCAGGGTCATATAATTCGGCACTGGACAGAAATGTCCAATCCGTTCCGACCCCTCCCGCCAATAGAACTTTGCCGTCATCCAATAACACCGCCACATGATCCATTCGTGGGGTTGTCAATGAACCGGTAGGTGTGAACTCACCTGTGAAGGGATCGTAGATTTCGGCATCGGAAAGATACTCCCCATTGAAACCGCCAGCAATGAGGATGCGGCCGTCCGAGAGACGAGTTTCTGTATGACAACAACGACCAACGGACATCTTTCCTGTATAAGTAAACTCTCCCCTGACCGGATCGTAGAGTTCGGCGCTGTCTTTATAGGCATTATCCCCTCGACCAAAACCACCTGTTATAAGGACTTCTCCATCCCCCAGCAGGGTTGCCGCGTGCGCCGCGCGTTCTGTCAGCATGCTCGTGATGGGACCAATGGAGCCGATCGCACTGACATTGATATCGCTGCGATCTTGAGCCTTGGGAGTGGTCGCTCTGGGCGCTTTTGGTGTCACTGTTGGGGAAGTAGCCGGTGCAGGACTTGCGCAACCGACCAGAGCCAGTAGCAAGACAATTACGCTCAAGCGGGAAGATACTTTCATGGAAACTCCTTACCGATAAATAACGTGCATAGTACATACACCGCAGACAACTAGATGGTTCCCTGCAAAAGAAAACCGCTGGCTCGGCCCTGCCAGCGGATGGATTATGAACGATGTAATTCGGTAAGAAACGCGTAGGACGAGATAAAATCTCGTCTTACATTTCATTGAAACGTAATTTCTTCCACCCGCCAGCTCTCTTCGCCCATCAACTTCTTCAGTCGTTCCAGCATTTCGGGGCAGACGCGGGTCGTGTCGTTGGGAAAATCGATCAGGTAACCGGAGCCATTTTCAAAAATTTGAAAACTGAAACGGTCATGCCCGTGATAGGAGATCAGTGTGCCGTAAATGGTTTTGATGCGTCGGCGGTCATGGTCCTTTTCGCCCGTTGTGCGCAGCGTTACCGTGATCTGTTGCGGCGGATGATCCTTGTCCTTTTCCTCTTTCGCCAATGGGACATAGATCGAAGGCGGGCGTTGAGGAGTCTCAACAGTTATCGCCTGGACGGCTATCGCTTCACGCGCAGCCTCCTTCTGTTCGCGTTGCTCATGCTCGATCTGTGCCTGAACGGCTTCCGGCTGAATACGCGGCATACTGACGGGTTTAATTTCCGCTTTGGGTTCGGGTCGCTCGGCAATGGTGGCTTCTTCAAACGAAGGCTGCCATTGCGCATCCCAGTCATCGGGGAAGTTATCGGGTGGAGGCGGAGCCTTTGAATCATCCCATGTCTCTTCGACTGGAGGTTTGGAGGCATAGCTGAGTGCGGGTTTCTCCGCAGCCTGCCGCATTGGCGGCGGAACTGTCGGTTTGACGGGAATCTTCTTTATTTGAGGATTGCCGGGCTTCGGCTGCGTGGACCTGTAGTTGACATTCGTCACGTCGACATCATTCGGCAGAGGAGCGGCTTCTTCAACGGAATCAAATTTCGGCTGGGCAAGGTGTGGAGCGTCCAATGGTTCAAGAATTTTGATCTCCGTCCGAATCGCATCCACCAAAATTTTCGGCGGAGTCGAGTTTGTATCCGCTTTGCCTTCGACGATAATAATCTGACCGACGGTCATCTGTTCGCGGTATTGCGCCCAGGTTCTCGGGAAGAGGACAAGTTCGATATTCCCCTGCACGTCTTCGATGGAAACAAAGCCCATCGGCTTGTTGGTCTTGGTCGTGTAGGGGCGCACCGCGGTGATGAGACCGGCAACACGCACCTTCTCCTCATGCTGCGCCTCGTGAAGTTGACCCGAGAAGTAAGTAACAATTTGCGTGAAGGTTTGCTGATAAGGCGTGAGCGGGTGATCGGAGATATAAAGACCGATCAGTTCGCGCTCCCAGTTGAGCATTTCGCGGCGGTCAACATTATTTACATCCGGCAGAGTTATGGATTCGGTAACGCCTGTCAGGCCGCCAAAGAGACTCATCTGTCCTGCTTCGGCTGCGCGGAAGTGATTGCTACTGATCGCAATGATACGATCCAATGAAGCAAGCAATGCCGAGCGATTGCCAAAGACATCCATCGCACCGACTTTAATAAGACATTCAAGAACGCGCTTGCCAACCGCGCGAAGATCCACGCGACGGGCAAAATCATTGAGGTCCTTGAACCTGCCATTCTCTTCGCGTTCCTTGATAATGAATTCGACCGCGGCTTGACCTGCATTCTTAACCGCGCCCAGACCAAAGCGCATGTTGGGTCTTGTTTGTTTGCTTGAGCCGCCGTCCTCGGCGGCGAGGACGGCGCCGGGAGCATCGGTGATTTCAATATCTTCAATGGAAAAATCCCAATGGGAGGCATTGATCTCGGGAGCAAGAACCGATACGCCCATACTGCGAGCATCTGCAACGTACAGGGCAACTTTCTCCGTTTGTCCCGCCGAAGCGGAGAGCAGCGCTGTCATATACTCGGCAGTATAGTGAACTTTCAGATAGGCGGTCTCGACCGCGATCACGCCATAATCGGCCGCATGACTCTTGTTGAATCCGTAGCGCGCAAATTCCTCCCAATCGTTGTAGATTGATTCGGCAATCTCCTTTTCCATCCCGTGCTTGACGGCGCCGTCCACAAATTTTTTGCGATGCTTCTCGATATCCTCCTTCTTCTTCTTGGAAATTGCCTTGCGCAATTCATCTGACTCAGAAGGAGTATAGCCCGCAAGTTCCACCGCGGCGCGCATGAGTTGTTCCTGATACACAGGAATCCCGTAAGTATCTTTAAATATCGGCTCGAGCTTCGGATGGCGATATTCCACTTCCGCTTCGCCGTGCATACGCGCAATGTAATCGGGGATGAACGCCATCGGTCCCGGGCGATACAGCGCGACCATGGCAATGATGTTATCCAGCGTCTTGGGCTTCATCTGCACGAGATAACGCGTCATGCCGCCGCCTTCCACCTGGAAGACGCCTGCGGTCTGTCCGCTGCCCATTAATTCAAATGACTTCGGATCATCGAGCGGAATATTATTTAGATCGAACTTGATGCCATGCCGCTTCTCGATCATGTCGCAGGCTTTTGCCATCACGCTCAACGTAATCAGCCCGAGGAAGTCCACTTTCAACATGCCGAGCGAATCGAGAATACCCATTTCAAACTGCGTGACCGTCTTGATGGGCGTTTCTTCGGAATTCGATGTCGGGCGGTGCAGTGGCAGATACTCCATGATCGGCTTATCGGAAATCACCACGCCCGCAGCATGTGTCCCGGCATTGCGGACGGTGCCTTCCATCTTCGCGGCGGTATCGATCAGCTCACGTAAATGCTCCTGACTTTTATAGATCTCCTTGAATTCGGGGATCGCCATTGCATCTTCCATCGTGGTATTGCGACCCGAAACGAACGGGACCAGTTTTGCGACACGGTCCACTTCGGGCAGAGGGATATCCATCACGCGCGCCACATCACGCAAAGCGGCTTTCGTTCCCATCGTGCCAAAAGTGATAATTTGCGCGACCTTGTCGCTGCCGTATTTACGCGTGCAGTATTCAAGCATCTCGGCCCGGCGGTCATCGCGGAAGTCGAGGTCGATATCGGGCATCGAGATACGCCCAGGATTCAGGAAACGTTCAAACAGCAGATTATGCTGGAGCGGATCCACGAGCGCGATCTCCGACACATAGGCGACGATCGAACCTGCTGCGGAGCCACGCGCGTTATACCAAATGCCAGTTTCTTTTGCATAGCGACACAAATCCCACACGATCAGGAAGTAGGCATCAAATCCCATTTTGTGGATGATGTCCAACTCGTAATCGAGTCTCTCGCGGACCTGCTGACTGGTGGCGCGATCCCCATAGCGTTTCCTTGCCCCCTCTTCGCACAAGTGACGGAGGTACGTCTCTGCCGTGAACCCTTCCGGGACTGGGAAATCCGGCAGGTGATAGCCTTTGAAACTCAAGTCCACGTTGCAGCGTTCGGCAATGAGCAGTGTATTGCTCAGGGCTTCAGGCACTTCCGCAAACAGTAGATTCATTTCCGCAGGCGTACGCAGATAGTAGGAGTCATCTGTCATACGCATACGGTCTTTTTCGGAGAGCAACGACTGTGTTTGAATGGCAAGCAGAATATCCTGTAGACGTGCATCATCCGGATTGATGTAATGAACATCATTCGTCGCAATATACTTTGCCGAATGACGCGTTCCCATCTCAACCAGCTTGCGGTTCAGGTCTGTGATCTCCTTGATGTTGTGCTGTTGAAGTTCCACGAAGAAACGGTCAGGGCCAAAAACATCGTAGTACCAGTTCATCCGTTTGACAGCTTCTTCGGGCTGGTCATTCAACAACGCCCGCGGAATCTCGGCGGACATGCAACCGGAGGTGCAGATAATCCCTTCGGAGTGAGCCGCTAAGAAGTCCCGATCGATGCGGGGATAGTAGTAGAAACCTTCCAACTGAGCCGCGGACGAAATCTTGAGCAGATTCTTGTATCCCGTCTCATTTTCTGCAAGCAGGAGGAGATGCGAGGAGGTACGATCCAGTTTAGAGTCGCGGTCTTGCATCGTGCGCGCCGCCATGTAGGCTTCCACGCCAATAATTGGTTTGATTCCCTCGTTTGTGGCTGCTTTGTAAAAGTCGATCACGCCAAACATCGTACCGTGGTCGGTGATGGCAACGGCCGGCATGTCGAGTTCCTTCACGCGCTTGACCAATTTCTTGATATTGGAGAAGCCGTCGAGCAGGGAATATTCCGTGTGGACGTGAAGGTGGGCAAAGGACATTCAGTTGACCTGTTTTCTCTGAGTGATGGTGTAGGGGGCTGCAAAGGATTATAGCACGCCTGTTCAGTTATAAAGGCAACGATATACTTAAAATATTCGTGAACAGCCTCATCTGCCACAGAGACCCAGAGCGCGCAGAGATCTTTTGAGAAATCCTGCTGACTCTGTCATTTGGGAGAAAACAAATATCCTCCTTGCGGAGGAAATTGTGTGAGCGCGAAGACATTCGAATACCATCCCCTTTTGCACCCACCGGTGTGCTTCGCGAGGGACTCCCAACCAAACAGAAATCCTCCATTAAAGGAGGATTCTCTGTGAGCGCGGAGAGATTCGAACTCTCAACCAACGGCTGAAAAGAAAGCTTCGAATGAGATCTTTTGTCTTACTTTGAGTCCAACCTGTATTTATATGTCTTTTCTGTCCTTTTTTTCCTATATTTTGGCGATTTTTTAGGCTCTAAATTACATCTTGTCCAATCTGTCCGATGTATGCTAACGTATTTGGCATACTTTTGGCATACCTAAGCAGCGCCTACAACCTCCTCTAAAGCGTTAGCAGCAATGCCCCTCATAGACTTAATAACATGTGAGTACGTGTTGAGGGTTAGATTTATGCTTGAGTGTCCTAATTGCTCTTGAACGATTTTAGGATTGATTTCCTTTGAGAGCAGCAGGGTTGCTACGGTATGCCGTAGGTCATGAAAGCGAATATTCGGGAGTCTGGTTTCGCTGATAACCTTTTTGAAGTGTGTAATCACGTTGCGATATTCAATATCCTTTTGTGGACCGATGTTGACAGAATTCCAGCGATGATGCTTTGAGTCCCAGCAATCAAAGTTATCATGGTGTACAGCCAGCGCCACAAAATAACGGGCGCCAGCCCGCTGATACTGCTGCATCATGGTATCAGGATCAAAGTTTTCTGCCTTCCATGCGGCGCAAACATCTTTGAACCCAAATTTTGAGGTATGACCATAGGTGAGCCAGTGGAACCGATACTGATCGGACCCTTCTAGATACATGTTACGTGCATACCAGTCGCCGTACATCGGGACCGCCTGAGGACCCCAATGTGCCCAAAACCCAAGTTTAGCATCACGGAACCACTCGGGGCACTGAAATGATTGCAGCGATTGCCATGCTGGTTCGAATGGTCCCTCAGCGATCTTGTAATCCGGATCGTCCGCGTACACCAAGCCGTTTGTGTGATCACGCATGAACAAAGCGCCCCTTTAGACAAATAAAAAATGATCTGATCAGCCTTTGATAGGCTGATCAAGACGGTAAGTTGACTTGTAAGAATCGCCAGGAACTCCCCAACCTAATCTTCACTCTGCTTTTCATGATCAAGATGCAGCACTGTGATAACGATATCAATGCGAGCCAATAAAGGGCGGAGCGTTGATAAAAGTTGTTAATGATTCATTCCATATGTTTCAATATTTCTTGCACGATATCGTAAACGGACATCGATACATCTATCGTCAACCTGTTTGTTGGTTCTTCAAGCGTTTCAAATTGACTTTGGAGCATGTGCGGCTTCGTATAATGGCCTTTGCGCCTGGGGAGGCGTGACCAGATCAAATCATAACTACCCTTAAGAAACACAATCTGTGTGTCATCATTTCCATTCAACAATTGTTGACTATAACGCTCCATAAGCCCCGAGCAGGCTAACACACCGGGTCGAACCCCTTTCAGAGAAGAAGAAATCAAATCATGAAGCGCACATAGGTCAAGTGCTGAGGCAGTCTTCTAGTTGCTAGCATCAGGTAATAGCAATTGGATTCACCCAGGATCCCGTCGCGCCATAGATACGCAGTGGCGCAATCATCAGAAGGAATTCATAAGCTTTTTCTGCAGCAAGTAGTTCAAGGAACATATTTTCCACCAATGTAATACCATTGTGCACCAGTAGAAAGCGGTGTACACGATGATCGAGGGGCGGCAGCGCTTCTACGGTCATGTTGTCTGCGCCGACCAGATTCACTCCCGCCTCGATGAGACATTGTGCTACAGGCAGCCCCGGCCCGGCTATAGCGTTCAGGTAAGCCGGGTTGCCCTCGCGGAAGTGCTTGTAATAGCCTGTGCGAAAAATAACCGCTGTCTCAGGTGCAATCTTTACCCTTTCCCATCCCAGGGTCGCTTGCAGATCTTCGACTGTAATCTCATACGCGTCGGGCAGCACGTCCACTCCTTTGTATCCTGCTACGTCCACTAGAATGCCGCGCTGGATAATGGGGATCATATCACCTGCGCTGAGGTGCAGCTGTCCTTGATAGGAAACCATGTCTTTCGCCGCTACGGTTTTACCTTTGCCCGCATACAAGCGTACCTCCCCCCCTGGCTGCGGGTTGCCGAGTGCATCCTGGTGCTCGCCTATGTGACAGAGCGCGTCGATATGTGTAGCCGTATGGATCGGCATCGTAATGGTTTCGGCAGCAGCCGAAGCTGGCGCAATGGCATCCAGATCCCCATGCCGCAAACGCGGTGTCAGGGTGAAGGGCACCATTGCTCCGGGTCTTGGCAACCCCTCGAAATGAGGGATCCCTAAGCTATACACTTTGCCGGTTTTGATGAGGCTTAGTAATTCAGGAGTTATATGCGGCACACGCAACGCCCCATAGGGAGTTATTCTTCCGGGTTCAACCTGGGCTGCATCCATACATTGTTTCCTTTCTCTTCCGGGTTTACGTTTTGCCTGGGAGACCCAACTTTTCGAATTGCAGGTATCGATCCAGAGCCACCACGCAAGAACAATTTATGTTTAATCTTAGGCAGGCGGGGTAAACGAACCCGAAATCCGTTCAATCCAGAGGGTTCAAGCATGGGGATTTCATAATCGATCTAGCAAAGCAAGTGGCAAAACGGATAGAGTGATATGGAAACGTGACCTATCTCTTACTTGCTGCAGCTTATCCTCCCGACTCACTTCTTATTTCTTTCCCGATTGAGTGGTTGACCCATCACCGTTTGAATTCCTCAAAACCTAAACTGATACTTGCTCTCCTTGCGCCAATACACTGGTATCCGCTCCAGCGGCGCGTTTGCCTTTAGAAGCTGGCCGCCCTGGAACCCCTGGCCGCTCCAGGCTTCCACCCAGATAGTGCCAGTCGGTAGATACACTTCGCGCGAGATCGCGCCCTGCTCAGTCACCGGGGCCACCAGCAGATCTGGCCCCAGCATGAACTGGTCGGCAAGGTTGGCGGCAGCCGGATCGGTGGGGAAATCGTAGTAGAGCGGGCGCATCGGCGGCGTGCCATGCTCGTGAGCCGCCTGGTTGAGTTCGCGCAAGTAGGGCTTGAGTTTCTCACGCAGGAAGAGCAAGTTGCGGATAATCTCGTAGTCTCGCTCACCAAACGACCAGACCTCATTGTCCGCCCCGGAAGACTGCGCACCATACAGATCATTGAGCGGCTGGCGAACGCCGTGCAGGCGGAACAACGGGCAGAAGACACCGTACTGGAACCAGCGCACAATCAGTTCTTTGAAATAATCAGTACGAATGTCGCCTTCCATGAATCCGCCAATATCCGTTGTCCACCAGGGGATGCCGCTCATGGCGATGTTCAGCCCGGCAGGGATCTGCGCGCGCAACACCTCGAAGCGCGAGCGGATATCTCCTGACCAGACCGCCGCTCCATAACGCTGGGTACCGGCCCAGGCCGAACGGGAGAGATTGATGATCTCCTCCTGTCCCGCGGCCTGCATTCCATCGTAAAAACCCTTCTGGTGCAGCAGCGGGTAGATATTCATGACCTCCGGACCAGTGCCCAGCGCAAAGCGGATGTTCTCCGCGTGCATGGGCATCAGCTCCGGCTCATCGGCATCCAACCAGAAGACACGCACGCCATAGTCAAGATAATTTTTCTTCACCCGCTGCCAAATGAAATCCCGAGCCTCGGGGTTGGTCGCATCGTAAAAGGCCACCATGGAAACGCCTTCGGGGGTCGTATCGGCAATAGCCATGTGGGCATGGACACCGTGGACGGTCTGTGCCAGCAGCCCACGCTCAACCATTTCTGCGAACACCGGGTTGCTGGGATTGACCGTCGGCCAGATGGAAACCATCAGCTCCACACCCATTTCCTTCAGTTCTTTCATCATCCCAGCGGGGTCCGGCCAGTCGCGTGGATCCATGGCCCAATCGCCCATCATGTGCCAGTGAAAATAGTCCGAAACGATGACAGCCAACGGCAGCCCGCGCTGCTTATACTCGCGCACAACGCTTAACAACTCTTGCTGAGTGCGGTAGCGCAGCTTACACTGCCAGAATCCAAGGGCAAACTCGGGCAGCAGCGGTGGATGGCCGGTTGCATCGATATATTTCTCCAGGATTTCTGCCGGGGTATCGCCGGCAACGATGTAATAATCGATGCCGCGGGTGGCTTCCATCACCCAGCGGGTTAGGTTCGTGCCCAGCTCGACGCGTCCGACCCCAGGGTTGTTCCATAGGAAACCGTAGCCCAGGCTGGAGAGATAAAAGGGGATGCAGACTTCGGTGTTGCGCTGTTCCAGGTCGATCACCGCGCCTTTGTTATCCAGCAGTCCGTGCTGGTGCTGCCCCAAACCAAAGATATGCTCTCCGGGCTGTGAGCGGAAATGGGTATCGATTTTAGAAAGGTTGCTGCCCTCAAGTAGACGATACCAGCGCGCCGGCGGCTTGTTGAAAATGGGCCCGGGCTCCTCCAAAAGAACAGCCCCCGACTTTGCATTGAAGAAGTGCAGCGTGCCGTCCGGCCAGATCTCGGCGCGTAGCTTACCGTTGGTTAAGGTACCCTTACCATCCTGGAAGGCAACTGCAACCTCTGGGGTGGCAAGGCTTTCGAGCAATGCCCCTGGGATCGCTGGGAAATCGGACAGGTTGCTGGCACGGACACGCGCGCCGTCCGGCCCCCATGGCTCAACTTTGAGGATCTCGCCATTCAAGCGCCAGAAAAGAATATTGTTGTCGGTAGAAACATGGGTTTTCATGGGTTCATTCCTGTTAAGCCTTAATCGGCAGTACCTTTTCCCCTCTCAGATAAAGCGGCAGGCGCTTTAGCGGGGCGTCGGCAGTAATGGTCTGACCGCCCTGGAAGACCTCGCCTGTCCAGGCATCCTTCCAGGTGGTCCCCGCAGGCAGATACACCTCGCGCGAGCGCGAGCCCTCGTAGAGCACCGGCGCAACCAGCAGGTCGGGGCCGAACATAAACTGGTCCTCTACCTTGTAGCTTCCCTCGTCTTTGGGGAAATCGAAAAACAACGGGCGCATAGGTGGGATGCCCTTCTCGCTGGCGGCGCGCGCTTGCTCCATGATATATGGTCGCAGCCGCTCACGCAGGAAGAGGAATTCCTCGAGGATGGTGTACACATCCTCGCCATATGACCACACCTCGTTCGGGCCGCCATGCCATACTGGGGCTTCGTTGGCTGGAAGGCGGAAGCCGTGCAGCCGGAACACCGGGCAGAATGCGCCGTACTGGAACCAGCGCACTAACAACTCGCGGAAGCTTGGATCCTTCGGGGTCTCCATCGAAAAATCCGCCGATGTCGGTCGTCCACCAGGGGATTCCGCTCAGGCCCATATTCAGCCCAGCAGGTACCTGGATACGCAGCTCTTCAAAGGTCGAAGCGATATCACCCGACCAGGTTGCCGCGCCGTAGCGCTGGCTACCCGCCCAGGCGCAGCGGCATAGGTTGACGATTTCCGTCTCACCCTCGGCGCGCATGCCATCATAAAAGCCCATCGCGTACATCATCGGGTACAGGTTGGCCACCGCCAGCCCACTGCCCAGATGGTAGCGCAGGATGTCCGGGTCCATCGGCCACATGTCCGGCTCGGCCTCGTCCAGCCAGAAGACCTTGATGCCGTAGCGGTAGTAATTTTGGCGGGCTTTCGCCCAAACGAACTGCCGCGCCTCAGGGTTCAACGCGTCGAAGAAGTGCAGGTGCACCGGCCCGGCTGTGCGGTTATCCGCAAAGGTCATGTTGACCGGGATGCCGCGATCGTTGCGCACCAGCAGGCCGCGCTCTTCCATTTCCTTATAATACTTGCTGTGCTCGCTGACCGTCGGCCAGATCGAGACCATCACCTTCACACCCATCGACTCCAGCTCATCGATCATCGCCTGCGGGTCGGGCCAGCACTCAGAGTCGAACTCCCATTCACCCTGCACGGTCCAGTGGAAGAAGTCGATCACGATCACCGAAAGAGGCAGGCCGCGACTCTTGTGCTCGCGGGCCACGGAGAGCAGTTCATCCTGTGAGGCATAGCGCAGCTTGCACTGCCAGAAGCCGGAGGCGAACTCGGGCAGCAGAGGGGCGTGTCCGGTCGCATCCACGTACTGTTCAAGGATCCTGGCTGGCGTATCGCCCGCAGAGATCCAGTAATCGATCTGTGGCGTGGCTTCCGCTACCCACTTGGTGCCATTCATGCCCAGCTCCACCCGCCCGATGGCCGGGTTGTTCCATAGGAAGCCGTAGCCGCGCGTGGAGAACACGAAGGGAATCGAAGCGCGCGCGTTGCGGTGCATCAACTCGATCACGCAGCCCTTCTGTTCCAGGCGCCCGTGGCGCTGCTGGCCCAACCCGTATAGCCGCTCGCCCTCGTTGGGCTTGAAGCGCACTTCGATCTTCCACAGATTCCCCGGCATGGCCTGGTACCAGCGCGCCTCGGGCCAGCCAAAGCGCTTGGGGTATTTTAGATCCTCTTCGAGCAGCTTTACCCCCGCGGAATTGAAGAAGCACAGGTGACCACCTTCCAGCAGCTCGGCGGTGATGTCACCGTTGCGGATGATCGCCCGATCCTCTCTGACCTCGATTTGCGCGCTGGTCGGCGTCGGGTCGATCAGCCCGCCCGGCAGATCCATCTGGATATCCGTCCCCATCGACGCCCGCACACGCAGGCTGTCGCTCCCCCACGGCTCGATGCACATCTTCTCATGGTTTCGCTCCCAAAAAAGCGCGTTCCCATCCTGCAAAAAGCCCTTCATATCCATTTCTCCTTATGTGAACCTGGCTTCCTACTGCACCATCTCCGACACCGCGTAGAACTTCTCTACCGTCACGCCTGGCGGGCAGCTGTCGCTGTTGGCCAGGATGTAGCGGTGCGTGCCCATGCGCTCGATTAGGTCTGCCACGTAGGCTCGCAGTTGGGGCAGGTCCAGGTTGAGGAAGTGGACCGGCTCGATCCCGCCGATCAGCCCCATGTCCGGGCCAAGCGCCTGGCGTGCATCCCAGATTTCGATGTTACCAGTAGGCGGCGGGCTGAGCGACTCGATTGCGTCCACGCATTCACTGGCCATCATCGGAAGCAGTGCGCGCACATGCCCACAGGCGTGGTGCAGCAATAGCTTGCCTGCCGCATGGATCACCTGGCCCCAACGGTCCAGTTCCGGGAGGATATAGCGGCGGAACATCGCTGGGGAGCTATTCGTGGTGGAAGAATCCTCCCAGGTAATAAAGGCCTGTGCGGGCGACTCAACCGAGATGCGCACCGCCTGCATGGCCTTCTCGGACATCACCGCCAGCGTTTCTTCCACCTCCTCGGGGAAGTCCGCCAGGTGGTAGACGAGTTGCTCGATACCCACGTAATGTTCCAGAAGCGCCTGGAAGGGCGTCTTGAGGAAGGGCGATACCACTGGCACCGACAACCCATCCTCGCCTACCTCATCGATCTCGCGCTGCACCGCAGCAGCAGCAGGCCTGATCACCATGCGCTCGACGATGTAGCGTAGGATCTTATAATCCTCTTTGCTCTTGACCGGGTGCTCGTCCATAAAGCGCGTGTTGCCTTCCTGGCTGAGCCGGGCAGTACTGGTTAGCGCACCCACCGGTGTAGTGAAGGT
>JBGPNQ010000103.1:0-15046 GCA_041487615.1 Anaerolineae bacterium | reverse complement strand
TAGGGATCTGTCGGTGGTCGAGTAGCCCCGAATGTTCGTGGAGGGGCATATCGAGACCACTAATTTCAAGGTTTTTTGTCCTTCTTTGGTCTCGATACGGCGGGAGAGCGTCGCCTACTCGACCAACGGATGGCCTTTGAAATAAACTGTCAGGTGACTAGAAAATCTGTAAACTGTTTATTACCATGGGAATTATCAACGTACAAATGTCATTTTATGGGGTTTCGCGAATTGACGGAGTCCACTTACCTATACTTTACACTGGAGTGTAGGTATACTATCCAATCGATGTAATTTATCCAGGGGAAGTGTTCAGCGATTCAGCCAATACTACTTATGCCCACTTTTGTGTACGGTCACTCCCCTTTCGTGACTTTCCATGGTTACGGATGAAAAGGCTGGCGAATGCCCGAACTGACAACCGATTTTCAAGCCCTGCCAGAAGAGTACCAGCATGTCATTCGACTGGCACAGGACGCATATAAGATCATAGTCGCGCCACTTCAGTTATTGGTTGGGGGATGGTCGGGTGCAGTCGTCTATCTTGTCAGTGTTTCCTCAAATGAAACCAAACGCATTGAGCATTGCATTCTCAAACTGGATCATAAAGGTAGGTCCGCGAAATCGGATGAGGTCACTCGTCACAATATCGTGATGAGCAAGTCTACGCCTGAGTTTGCCCGCGAGCACATCGCCGAACTGGCCTTTGACCGCGTCGAGCATGAGGGCACCATCGCGATCTTTTATCGAATTGCCGGTCAATCTCTGCTCAAGTATCGTCCCTTGGCGAACTACGAACGACAAAGCCAGCTCAAAACCATCTTTACAGAAACAAATACCGTTCTACTAAAAAAGTGGAATGTCAATCAGGCTTTTGAGCAAGCTGTTCATCCACAAAAAGTATTGGAAAAATGGCTGGGCTTTCGGCTGGATGCTGGAAGCAACACGGAACGCTTCTTGAAGGAGAACTGCGGGGTTGATCCGAATGTCGCAGGCTTTCTTATCAATGGACACGTGTTTCCGAATCCGCTTCTGCATGCCCGCAAGCCCGAACCGTGGGGCAAGGTCCGCGCGATGGATGTTGCTACCGGGTTCATCCACGGCGACTTGAATGCCAATAACATCCTGGTCAAATTTTCAGATGACGAAGAATCTTTGCAAGGCTACTATCTGATCGACTTCGCCCTCTTCAAAGAGAATATGCCGCTGTTGTATGATCAGCGCTATCTCGAAATGTCCTTTTTGATGCAGGCGCTGTCACAGGTCTCCTTCGAGAAATGCATCAACTTCCTCACCATGCTGGCGGTGGCAGATATTCCGGACTCGCATAAGGCGCCGATCGAGATGTCCGGAGCCAGTGCAGTGATCGGGTCCGCCCGAAGCGCATTTTCCGAATGGGTGGAAGCGAATCATCCAAGTCTGCATGATGACCTATGGGGACAATACTGGCTGGCTGGAGTCGCCGCTGGATTGAGTTACTGCCATAAACCGGTCATAACCGATGAACAACGACTGGCCGGATTAATCTACGCCGCCGCCAATCTCAAGCGATATGCCGCGACATTCAAACTCGCGTTTCCCGCTACTGTGGAATTGCTTTATGACGAGAATCAAACTGGGTCAGAGAAGCTGGTCGTTGTCAACAAACAGAGTGCGCGCGGACAGAATTTGCCCGCTGGAACAGTCACATTCCTTTTTACCGATATCGAAGGCAGCACCAAACTTTCTCAACAATATCCCGAAGCCATGCCTGCCCTGCTTGCGCGGCATCATGAAATTCTGAATCGAGCTATCACAGCGAACAATGGCTTCACATTTCAAATCGTTGGGGATTCCTTCTCTGCAGTATTTCACAGTGCCAGCGACGCCCTGCACGCTGCATTGGAAATTCAGCGTGCACTATATAAGGAAGTCTGGTCACCAGCGCCTATCAAGGTACGGATGGGGATACACACCGGAATGGCAGAGTTGCAGGAAGAATCAAAATCTCCACGCTACTCAGGCTATACTACAATTGCAACTGCACAGCGCATCATGTCTGCCGGACATGGGGGACAGATCCTTCTTTCTCAGATCTCGGGTGATCTTATACAAGACAAATTATCAACAGACGTACAACTGGTTGATATGAGAGAAAGACGATTGAAGGATATTACACAGCCTGTCCATCTCTATCAATTAACTGTTCCTGATCTGCCTTCCGAATTTGCACCACTCAAAACAGAGGAAGTGGTTCATCATAATCTTCCATCGCAACTCACCACCTTCATCGGGCGTGAAGCGGAACTGGCATCACTTAATGCCCTGCTTTCAGATGTTAACAACCGGCTCATCACCATTGTTGCTCCGGGTGGGATGGGAAAAACGCGCCTTTCGCTGGAAGTGGCCGGGCAAATGGTTCAGGTGTTTCCGCAGGGTATTTATTTTGTGGCGTTGGACCGCATCATATCCGCAGATATGATTGTGCAGGCAACGGCAGAAGTCCTACCGATATCCCTGGCATCCAACGAAGATCCGAAAAACCGCGTCGTGGATTATTTGCGCGACAAAAAGATCCTCTTGGTGATGGATAACTTCGAGCATGTTTTGGATGGCGCAACGTTCGTTCAGGACATTTTGAAGGCAGCGCCGCATGTTCAGGCGCTTGCCTCATCCCGCGTCAAGCTCAATTTGATGGGGGAAACAGTTTTCAATATCGAAGGTCTGAGTGTCGGCGATGGCAGCGCAAAGCAGAAGAGCGCCATCCAACTCTTTGCCCAAAGCGCTAGGCGGATGCGTCCAGATTTCGAACTCAACGATTCAACTTTGCCTTCCGTCACACGAATTTGCCGTTTGGTCGGTGGGATGCCATTGGCAATTGTGCTGGCAGCAGCATGGATCGACACGCTCTCTGTGGATGAAATTGGGGCAGAGATCGAAAAAAGTATCGACTTGTTGGAAACAGAAAAACGTGACGTGCCTGACCGTCAACGTAGCGTGCGCGCCGTCATAGAATCTTCGTGGAATCAGGTGGATGTCACGGCTCAGAACTTGCTGAAGCGGCTCTCTGTCTTTCGTGGAGGCTTTACGCGCACCGCGGTTCAGGAGGCGGCAGGAGCATCCTTACGTAGCTTGTCGCAATTGGTTGACAAGGTATTATTACGGCGCAACCCAGACACAGGGCGATACGCGATTCATGAGTTGCTGCGCCAGTACGCCGAGGAACAACTCAAGCTTTCAGTGGAGGAGGAACGCTCCGCTCACGAGGCCCACGCGAGATACTTTGCAGATTTTGTGCAAACGTGTGGGATGCATCTCCATGATCAAAGACAGAGAGCGGCGCTCCTGGAACTTGAAGCCGACCTTGACAACATCCGCATCGCCTGGAGCTATTGGACTGATAAACAGGACGCGAGCCGTCTGCTTGAGTTCATTGATGGACTGTTTCTGTTCTTTGAAGTGCGTAGTTCATCCATCCCGGCGATACAACTCTTTGACGCTGCAGCGCAGAAACTTGCGTCAGACCAACGTGACATCGTGTGTGCACGAGCGCAGATTCGAGCGCGACGGGCGTGGTTTACCGCCCTGATCGGACTACCAGAAGAAGGTCTACGGATGGCGCAGGAAAGTATCAACATCTTGCGTCAGCACGATCAGGATATCAACATACAAACACTGCTAGGTGTACCCATCAACGCAGTGTATCTTAATAAGGTTGAAATATTGAGCCAGATAACTCAAGAGGTGATGGCACGGGCTGACCGAAGTGCGGACGCCTTTGAACGAGCTTGGGCACTGGAATGGCGGGCGTACGCGCTCATTTTGCAGCATCAAATTGAAGAAGCCGTACAAACATTACAGCAAAGCCTTGCTCTTAGCAAGGGGTTGGACAACCCAATGGTCTGGTCGTGGTCAGAATCCCTGCTGGGAGCGTGCTCGATGGCGATAGGGGATACCAGTGCAGCGAAAACCTATTATTCGCGCGGAGCTCAGCAAGCCGAAGAGATTAATTACGTGCGCATGCTCCAGATCTGTTACGAGACCCTTGGAACACTTGCACTAATCGAAAAAGATCTTGAACAGGCCCAGCAGTTCTCTCTTAAATGTCTGCGCATCAGCCAGGAATGCGGGCAAACGAGAGAGATGTTGGCATCCTTGCGCGATCTTGCCAGCGTGTATATTGCTCAAGGCAAACTGGATCGTGCCCTGCAGTTTCTGGCAGTTGTGTTGAATCACCCCGCCAGTGAACAAAACTCGTTGAATCGCCCAGAACCGATACGCGACGAAGCCGAAAAACTGCGGGTACAGATTGAGTCCCAGCTGGATCATTCCCTCTATCAATTGGCATGGGATAGTGGTCAAAAACTGCACCTGGCAGATGTTGTGACGCAAATCCTAATTTAGGTGAGAATCAAGAGGCTGATGCAATGCCCGAACTGAGGACCGATTTTCAATCCCTGCCGGAAGAATATCAACAGGTTATTCGTCTGGCACAGGACACTTACAAGATTACCGTTGCTCCACTTCAATTATTGGTTGGAGGATGGTCAGGCGCGGTCGTCTATCTGGTCAGTGTTTCGTCAAACGACACGAAACGCGTGGAGCATTGCATCCTCAAACTGGATCGCAAAGGCAAGTCTGCAAAGTCGGATGAGGTCACGCGCCACAACACCGTGACGGACAAGTCCACGCCCGAGTTTGCCCGCGATCATATTGCCGAATTGGTCTTTGACCGCGTCGAACATGAAGGCGCTATCGCCATCTTTTACCGGATCGCCGGTCAATCCCTGCTCAAGTATCGCCCCTTAACGAAGTTCGAACAGCCAAACCAACTGAAAACCATTTTTACACAAACAAATATAGTTTTGCTTAATGAGTGGAATGGTAATGCGACTTTTGAACAAGCCGTTCATCCACAAAAGGTGTTGGAAAAATGGCTGGGCTTTCGCCTTGACCCAGGCGGAAATCTCGAGAATTTTTTACAAAATACCTGCCAGGTCAACCCGGATATCGCAGGCTTGCTCATTAACGGAAATGTGTATCCCAATCCATTACTCTACGCGCGCAAACAAGAACGTTGGGGCAAGGCTCGCTCCATTGACGTGGCAACCGGCTTCATCCATGGCGATTTGAATACCAACAATATATTGGTCAAGTTTTCGGAAGATCAGGAGACTCTTGAAGGCTACTATCTAATTGACTTTGCGCTTTTCAAGGAGGGCATGCCGCTTTTATATGACCAGCGCTATCTGGAAGTGTCATACCTGATGCACGCGATGTCACAAATATCTTTTGCAAAATGTGTCAACCTCCTGACGTGGATGTCAGAGGTGGATATTCTTGATTCACGCAGAGCGCCGATAGAGATGTCTGGCGTCAGTTCAGTCATTCAATCGGCTCGAAGTGCTTTTGCCACCTGGGTGCAGGAAAATCACCCGAGTCTGCATGATGATCTATGGGGACAATATTGGCTGGCTGGGGTCGCTGCTGGACTGAGTTATACACATAAAGCAGGTCAGCCTGACGAACAACGCTTAGCCGGGCTGATCTATGCCGCCACCAATCTCAAACGTTACGCTGCAACTTTCAATCTGCCACTGCCAACAGAAATTGAGCTGCTCTACGATGAGAACCAATCCGACGCAGACTCGCCTGGCACGCCGCAGGCAGAGCAACCAAAACACAATCTTCCGGCCCAACCAACTCCGTTCATTGGACGCGGGACACAAATCGCCGCGATCAAAGAATGGTTACTGGACACAAACATTCATCTGGTAACTCTGATGGGACCCGGCGGTACCGGCAAGACTCGTCTGAGCCTGCAAGTGGCACAGGAATTGCTTGACCAATTTCCCAACGGTGTTTACTTTGTCCCGCTCGCGGACGATACCGATGCCACTCAGTTCATCTCCCGTGTTGCCCAACAACTCACAGTTCGCGAAGGTGGACGCCCTCTGCTCGAGAACGTCAAAGATTATCTGCGCGACAAACGCATGTTGCTGGTATTGGATAACTTTGAACAATTGGTCTCAGTTGCACCCGTCGTCGCAGATTTATTGGCAACCGCCCCGCAGTTGAAAATTCTGGTCAGCAGTCGCATCGCGCTCAACTTGCATGGCGAACGCGAATTCCCGGTGCCGCCGTTGGAACTGCCTCGAAGAGACAAAGAAATGACCGTGGAAAATCTGATCGGAAACGAATCAGTCATCCTGTTTGTCGAGCGGGCCCGGACTGTGCATCCCAGCTTTGCCTTGACGAAAGACAACGCTTCGGCCGTTGCCGAAATTTGCCGGCGTCTCGATGGGCTTCCGCTTGCCCTCGAACTTGCCGCGGCGCGCATCAAACTCCTGCAACCACAAGCGATCCTGGCGCGTCTCGATGACAAACTCAAATTACTTACGGGCGGCGCCCGCGATCTGCCAGCCCGGCAGCAGACTCTCCGCCACACGCTCGAATGGAGTTACGATCTCCTGCACCAGGATGAAAAAACGTTGTATGCCCGTCTGGGTGTGTTCGTGGGAGGATTCACAATTGAAGCCGCGGAATCAGTATGTAATCCAGATGGCAAGCTTGATATCCTGGATAGCCTGACATCTCTCGTGAATAACAGCTTGTTACGTCAGGAAGAAACCGCCGCTGATGAGCCGCGTTTTGGAATGCTAGAGACAATTCGAGCATACGCCCTTGAACGACTTGCAGATAGTGGGAAAATGGAAGCCATGCACGAAGCACATGCCGGTTACTTTGGAGACATGGTCCTCAACAAGATCGGACTTCAACTCTATTCTGCAAGAGCCCTCTATTGGCTGAACTGGCTTGAACGTGAGCACGATAACATCCGCGCCACATTGACATGGAGTTTATCTTCGCCACACGGCATCGAACGTGGGGCCGGACTCCTCTATGCACTACATTGGTTTTGGTATCGCCGCGGTTACTTCATCGAGGGTTGTGCGTGGGCGGAACGTATATTGAATTCTCCGGCACTCAGCGCGCCCACTCCATACCGGGCGATGGCACTTCAATCCAGCGGGATCCTGACATTATGGAAGGGCGAACAGGATACAGGTCTTGCACAACTACAGGAAAGTCTATCGATCCAAAACACCTGGAAAGACGAGTTCATGATAGCGTCCCTGCTGGCCTACAATGCGATTGCATTAATTAATATGGGCCGGGATAACGCCGCCCGACCCTTGTTGAAGGAAGCTGGCAGATATTTTAAAGTACATGGCCTTTCCTATTTAAATGCCATAACCCTGGTGCATCTCGGGAATGCAGAGCTTGGGCTGGGTAATCTCGAACAGGCACGCACTTTTCTTGAGGAGGCACTTGAGGAAGCTCGGTTGATCGGTGAAAACTGGATCCTGAGTTTTGCCATGAACAATTTGGGCGAGGTGGCCCGCACACAGGGTAAATTTGATCTGGCGCGCACCTATTATGAACAGTGTGAAGTATTAATTCGCGATACGGGCGACAATGGAGATTTGGCACGGTTCGTACATAGCCTGGGATACGTTGCCCAGCACGAAGAAGAGTATGAGCGGGCCGAATCTCAATTCAGGAAGAGCCTGTCAATGTTCCGGCAGTTGGGCAACCGGCGTGGTATCGCCGAATGCCTGGCGGGGCTGGCTGGTTTGAAAGCGCGGCAGGGACAAGTCGAATGGGGAACGATCATGCTCGGCGCGGCAGAGTCCCTGCTGAAGATTACAGGCGGCGCGTGGTGGCCCGCCGACCGCGTGGAAGTGGAACGAAATCATAAGATGATGCAATCCGCTTTAAGCGCTGATGAATTTACAAAAGCTTGGAAGACAGGCCAGGCAATGAATATCGATCAAGCCATCACCTTCGCCACTCATGAAACATGATCTCGGCATCGGCCTCCCATCACCCCAGGGAGGGTGTCTGTCGCGCCTCAATCCAACTTCATTCTAATAATATGGCTTTCGCCAGGTTGTAATAATGGAACACAGTATTTCGCAACTGCGAGGCTGGTTTTACCAATAGGGAAAGCTCGCCCAAGACATATTTACACGTACGCTCCTTCCGTCGAGGGAGCGTAAATGCTTAAATGGTATTCCATGAATCCTTAAGAGATACCAGCATACACAATTGGATATACAGGGTATTCTCAACGTAATGGCAGTGAAACTATTGACTCCAGCGATGAAAGGTGTCATAATGTTATAACATTATATTATTATGTCTAAGTCTCCGAACCGTAATCTGCCCACCCATCTATACGCTCAAATCAAGGACATTCTGTTTGAGCGTGTCCAAAATGGCGAATGGCAACCTGGCACTTTGATTCCAACGGAAACCGAACTGTGCGAACTGTACAACGTCAGCCGCATTACGGTTCGCCGGGCCCTGGGTGAATTGGTCCGTGAGGGGTACCTGGAAAGAATCTCCGGGCGCGGCACATTTGTCACGCAACCACGAGTAAACCAGCCGCTTCGGCAACTGACAAGTTTCACCGAAGATATGCAAAGACGCGGTCAACGTCCCAACGGCAAGGTACTGGACTTTCGTGTCATCCCGGCAAATTCTGAGTTGGCCGATAAGTTGAACATCGCAAAGAACGATTTGGTCATTTTGTTGAGTCGTTTACGTTTGGCAAATAATGAGCCCATGGCGGTGGAATCAAGTTACCTGCCGCAACAATATTTTGCAGGCATCGAGAACGAAAATTTTGAGGGGCAATCCTTATACAAGTTGTTGCGCGACAAGTTCGGGGTCGTTTTGACTCGCGCAATCCAAAACATTTCGGCTGCGGCCTGCCCAAAGCGTGAAGCAACTCTGCTGTCCATTCCCAATAAAAGTCCCGTGTTGCGTATTTTTCGCACAACATTCGATGAGTCCGAACGGGTCATCGAATATGTGGAATCTTTTTATCGCGGCGATAAATACGTTTTTCAAGCCGAATTGATGGTTGAGGCATAATGAATAATCACCACGCTGGCATTAGCGCCTATCTCAATGCAATTCACGCCTTGCAAGATGGTATTTTGCAGCAAGCAGAAACACTTGGAACAATTGCAGACGCGATGGCAGATGCCGTCATGCACGAACAGCGGATCTTCCTCTTCGGCACCGGCCACTCCCACATGGTTGCCGAGGAGGGACATTACCGCGCCGGAGGGCTGGCTTGTGTTGTGCCAATCCTCGTCCCAACGCTCATGTTGCATGAAAGTTCCTTGATCGCCACCCAGATCGAACGCACTTTGGGATTATCCCAAATTATTCTGGAGCATTATGCGCCTGCACAAGGAGAATTGATTTTTATTTTTTCAGCCAGCGGAGTCAATGCATTGCCTGTGGAAATGGCACTCTCCGCAAAAGAGCACGGCTTGACCGTTATCGGTGTAACAAATGTTTCCTATTGCAGAATCGCTCCCGTATCTTCCATCGGGAAACGCTTGATCGAAATATCAGATTACGTGATCGATTGCGGCGGTATTCCGGGAGACAGCATCGTGACCATTCCAGCGACAGACTGGCGCGTCGGCCCCACATCCACTGTCATGTATGCCACGATTTGGAATTGTCTTGTCACCGAAACAGTTTTCCGGCTGCAAGCACGCGGAGCTGAATTACCCATTTATTTGAGCAATAACATGCCCGGCGCAGCCGAGCATAACCAGAAACTCGTACAAGCCTGGATACATCGAAATCCGCACTTGTAAGGACTTAGAAATCAAGGTCAAAGCATGGAAAAAGTTTACATCATCAATGCACAAAATTATGATCCGCAGGAAATTGCTGGCGCCGTAAGTAAAGCAGCTGAAACGCTGAATGTATCCCTCAAAAAAGAGTCTGTTGTATTGCTGGCCGATTGTCCCTGGGCACATGCCAAATACGCGCCTCATGCTCACACACACCCACAATTCGTCAATGGCGTAGCCAGTGCTTTTAAAAACGCGAACCTCAAGATTGTCGCAAACAGCCTGACCGGTTTCCCCACCGGCTATAGTTTTCGATTTGCCGAATACGGACCGATTGCATCCCAATTGAAAGCACAATTGATTCCCCTCGAGGAAGCGGCAACTCAAAAACTTGCGATAAAAAATGGCAAAGTAATCTCCAATGCAAAACTCCCCTCACTTTGGATGAATGCAGGTCTGCGCGTGGCGATGCCTAAACTGCGCCAGAGTACGCTTGTTCCGTTTGCAGGAGCACTTCGTCAATTACAAACCCTGCTCCCCCAGGGTGAACAACTAAATGAAAGTCATCGCCTGCCGGAAAAAATGATCGATTTGCTGTCTGCTGCTCCACTTGACCTGATCGTTGTGGATGCGATCCAGGTATTGCACAAGGGAGGCGAGCTTTCAGGTCTGCCTCTGGATCTCGGGCTGATCATCGTTGGAACGAATCCGGTTGCTGTCGACACGATCTGCGCCGTTGCCCTCGGACTTAACCCTGAGGATGTCAACTTCCTTCGCGAAGCAACAGAGCGCGGCTTCGCACCTGCCAGTCTTGATCAAATCCAAATTCTGGGTGATTTGACCCTCACCGATTTACAGAAGCGTTCTGCCAAAGTAGAACTCGCCGATCCAAATCCGGTGAATTTTCCTCTTCCCGCCCAGGTAAAAGTGATTCGATCTGAAAAAGCCCGTCAGTCCGGCGTATCGGGTGTGCTGGCAGATGTGTTGTATATGTTAAAGAACGCAGGTATCAGCATGAAATCGGCACCGCAGACAACCATCGTGATCGGCGCAGTAGATGAAATTCCCAGGGGCGAAAACGAGTATTCCACCCTCATTTTTATGGACGATACATCTCGCGGCGATGTGACCGGATATGGCCGCATTATCCGCTTTGCAGGGCGTAATATCGCCTTGAGTCAGGTATTGAGAGATTTGCCCTATGCCATGAAAGCTGTGAATGTGCAGGCGGAGCTGGGTGTCGACTTTATGATCGCAAAATTGATAACAAACCTTCGGCGATTGGTGCCGAGAAGATAAGGGCGGTCTTAGGCTATGGATATGGAAAGGAGGTAGCGCGAGAGAACATATCTATATTCTGCACCTGCTTGTCAAAACCTATTTTCACATCAAATCAAGAAGGAGAATGAATCATGTTTGCTTCACTTCAAAGGCTCGGACGTTCTTTGATGCTTCCAATCGCTGTAATGCCCGCAGCCGCACTGTTATTGCGCTTTGGCCAGTCAGACATGCTGAACTTGAAATGGATGGCTGATGCTGGCGATGCAATCTTCGGCAATCTAGCCTTGCTCTTTGCCATCGGTGTCGCGCTGGGCTTCGCCTCCGATGCTGGAACAGCGGGTCTCGCTGCCGGCGTCGGTTACTGGGTCATGACGAAGGTCATGGCGACAGTCGCAACCGGTGTTTATGGCAAGGACGCCGATACGAATATGGGTGTGCTGGCCGGTATCGTGGCTGGTTTGGTCGCTGCCTCGTTATACAACAGGTACCATGATATCAAACTGCCTGAGTGGCTGGCATTCTTCGGCGGCAAACGCTTCGTGCCCATCGTCACGTCGTTTGCAGGACTGATCCTGGGCGTTGCCTTCGGCCTCATTTGGAAATGGCCGGGCGCCTGGCTCACTGCTGTTGCCAATTGGGCAACCAACGCTGGACCGCTCGGCGCGGCAGTTCATGCCTTCCTCAATCGTCTGCTCATCCCATTGGGCTTGCATCATGTGATCAACACGATTGTCTGGATCCAGTTCAAAGACTTGACCGGATTCTTTGATAGCCACGGCGCTCAAGGTGGCCTGTTCATGACCGGCTTTTTCCCGATCATGATGTTCGGTTTGCCCGCTGCCGCGTTAGCCATGTATATGGCAGCCAAGCCAGAGAACAAGAAAGCCATCGGCGGTATCATGTTCTCCGCCGCTCTCACTTCCTTCCTGACCGGCATCACTGAACCGATCGAATTCGCCTTCATGTTCGTTGCCCCGGTGCTATATGTTGTCCATGCTTTCCTCACCGCAATTTCAGCATTCATCACTACTGCCATGGGGATGCGTGATGGCTTTGGTTTCTCAGCTGGCTTGATCGACTATCTAATCAACTTCAAGATCGCAACCAATCCTATCGGCTTGTTAGTCGTTGGCCTGGTCTTTGGTGTGATCTACTACTTTACGTTTACGTGGTTGATCAAAGCCCAGAATATCCCGACCCCGGGTCGCGAACCAGAGACTACGGAAGAGTAAGCCTTTTTCAAAACGGAACGTGTCGTGGTCATAAACCACGACACGTTCATCTAAAGTTCATGGAGGTTTCTATGGAGATAGAGGATAAGGCACGTCAGTTCATTGAGGCGTTGGGCGGTAAAGAGAACATCGTCGAGATTGAAGGCTGTATTACACGCCTGCGCGGCACATTGAAAGATCCATCCAGGGTTGACACGAAAAAGTTGTTGCCTCTCGGCATGATCGGGCGACCCATCATCATGGGCACCGGCATTCAAATTGTTGTTGGGACGTATGCCGAGTTGATCGGCAGTGCCATGAATAAAATCATGCGCGCAGGGTAGCATGTCCGAAACGGTGATTTTTTCTCCATTTAACGGCAATGTGATTCCCATTGAAGAGGTACCGGATCCGGTCTTCGCGGAAAAGATGCTTGGCGATGGGGTCGCCATTGATCCCAGTGACGGGAACGTACTTGCGCCACTTGATGGCACGATCACCATTCTGCATAGTTCAGGGCATGCATTCACAGTGCAGGCAGAAAACAGCCCGGTCACCGTGCTTGTACATGTTGGTTTGGATACTGTCAAACTTAAAGGGCAGGGATTTACGCTTCATGCCAGGGTCGGTGACACAGTAAAAGTTGGTCAGCCTGTTCTCAGTATAGATTTGAAAGCCGTCAACGATGCTGGCTACTCATTGATTTCTCCGGTCATCCTGCCTGATTTACCCGAACAGGCCCACGTTGAGAAATACGAGTCAACGGAAGTAATTGCGGGAAGCAGCGCACTACTGAAAGTAACAATCCCATAGCGAGAGTGAAATGCTTATGGCTAAACGATTGCTGGATGCTAACGCGTCAGACTTCCTGGCGATGACACCGCGTCAAATTGTCGAGGGGATTCGCCTCTCAGAAGGGCGCATTGTCGCGGCGGAAGTAATAGCGGTCGCGCCTCCTCTGATCGATAAAGTCTCGAATCCTGAACTGGCTGCCAGCATGGGCGCAGATTTGATTCTCTTGAATTTCTATGATGTCACGGCATCACAAGTGGTTGGCTTTCCCACAGAAAATTCGTCCCCTGATTCAAATATCTTTGGGCGCTTTCCTACTGGACAAGGCGTCACAATGAATCAGGTGAAATCCTGGATTGGGCGACCGATAGGATTGAATTTGGAACCTATCGAAAACCCACAAGCTGTTACTTCTTCTGGCAGACTGGCAACCGCAGAAAATGCCGGCCTTGCCATTGAACAGGGCGCAGACTTCATCGTCATTACCGGCAACCCGCACACCGGCGTAACCACTGAGGGCATCTGTCGTTCAACCTCCGCGATACGCGCCGCAGTTGGAGATAAAGTCGTGATCCTCGCCGGAAAGATGCACGCTGCGGGTTCATCGGGCGCGGCAATGAGCGCAGACGATGTCAATAGGCTGGCACAGGAGGGCGCAGACGGAATCCTGCTCCCTGCCCCGGCGACTGTCCCCGGCATGACCGTTGATGCAGCGCGGGTTTTGATTGATGTCGCCCATCAACTGGATTTGCTGGTGATGAATACTGTCGGTACCTCGCAAGAAGGCGCGAGCATTTCCACCATCGAACAATTGGCTTTGTACAGCAAGATGAGCGGCGCGGATATTCACCACCTCGGCGATGCAGGGACGTTGGGAATCGCTGTGCCAGAGAATATCTATGCCTGGTCAATGGCTCTGCGCGGAAGGCGACACACGTGGCACCGCATGGCTTCGTCTTTGAAAAGATAAAAACATGGAAAAAGCAATCATCAACGGAACTGTTTATACACCATCCGAAAAAATCGAATCGGGCGTGGTGCTGATCTCGGGGAACAAGATTGAGTTCGTCGGTCGCGCGAGCGATGCGAAGACCCCAACAGAAGCAGAAGTTTTCGACGCGGGTGGCATGTCCATAGCTCCCGGCTTTGTCGATGTCCACATGCATGGCGTGATGGGACATGACAACATGGGCGTGGGACTTGCCGATGTGATCCAAATGATTCCCGCTTATGGTGTCACGTCTTTTATGGCAACCACGCTCACTTATCCGCGCCAGGAGGTGCTAGCCGCCCTCGAAGTGATGAGCGAGATTCTTTCCGCTCCGCCGAGTGGCGCAAATTGTCTGGGCATTCATATCGAGGGACCGCATCTTTCGCCGAAGCGCCCCGGCATGGCAACTCCTGCGTGGATGTATCCGCTCTCTGCGGATGATTTGAACGATTTTCAAAAAGCTGCTGACGGCTACATCAAGATGGTCACGTTTGCGCCCGAGGAGGGCCAAGCGATGAACGCCATCCCGGCCCTGGTCGCAAGTGGAGTTGTGCCAGTCATCGGTCATTCGGATGCAACCTTCGAGCAGGTGCAGCAGGCAGTCAAGCTTGGTCTCAATCATGCGACGCATACCTACAACGCGATGCGTGCACTTGGACACCGCGAGCCGGGCGTAGTTGGCGCGGTCATGGTTTTCGACAAGATCTATGCTGAGTTGATTGCCGATGGTGTTCACATTCATCCCGCCGCGATGGAAATCCTTTTGCGCGTCAAGGGATTCGATAAGGTCGTGTTGATCTCTGATTCCGCGCCGCTGGCAGGTCTTCCAGATGGCGAGTATGAATGGGAACACAAACCCGTTCATGTGCGCGACGGAAAATGTGTGCTTCCCGATGGCACACTGGCTGGCGCGCATGAATTGCTGGATACCGGCGTTCGCAATCTGGTCAACCTGTTAGGTTTGCCGCTTGAGAAAGCTCTCATCCCTGCCACACGCGCCGCGGCAGATTCCGTCGGTGCAAAACACAAGGGCAGACTTGAGCCCGGTTGCGATGCAGACATCGTCATTCTCGATCATGACATCAAACCCTTCGCCACTTTCACTGGTGGTCGTTTGGTTTATCAAC
>JBGPNQ010000102.1:0-15113 GCA_041487615.1 Anaerolineae bacterium | reverse complement strand
ATACGCATGGATCGTCTGTTGATAGGAAACCGTGACGATCGCCAGTAAAACGGTGATGATCAATGAAATAGGGAAGGCATAACCAAACGCCTGTGTACCCGCCGCGGCCAGGATGACAAGCGTTTCCTGAGGAGCATAGGCAATGGAAGATAATGCGTCGGCTCCAAACACCGCCAGACCGATCGCCTTACCAATGGTCTGGTGTGGAGCATCAGCAGATCGCAAAGGGCGGCCGATTAGCCAACTACGCCACGAACGCCGCGGGTTATAACCGGCAATGCGGTTTACATTAAGAAACCCATCATTACGCTCGGGCCCGTCATCTTCCTTGGATTTTTCCATTCGGCATATTGTATCCCATCCAGGCACGGTGTGAGCAGTACGACAAGTCGTACTTTCGATTATGACCAGATGGATTAGGTTGCCATAATGAATGGTATTAAACTGCTTGCATATTTTCTGCCTCAAGCGATTTTGTACGTTCGAAGGCTCTTCCGGTTTGTAACACAATACCCTGAAGCAATTGACTATCCTCAGAAGGCAGGTCGGAATATTCGCCGCGCCAAATTTGGATCTCACCCACCAATCCCCAGGCATTCAGAAGCGGCAAAATGCGATCGGGCTTGGCCGTTTCCACTTTATCAAGCGGTTCGCTTCCTGAGGTACGTGGTGATTGATTGGATTGCTGGAAGGTCACGTACACCTGCGCCGCTTGAAGTAACTGCCGCATATATCGTGCAACCAGGTGCGCAACAGCATCCTGAGTTCTTGCGTTGGCGAGAGCTGATGTCAGTTCATACAGGAAGGTGGCTTCACGCGCCCTGGACAAACTCTCCTGAATGCGTCCCACGACTACAATGGCTATGGCGAAGAATATGGCAAGTACCAGCCAGCCTTCGAGGCTGCCTACTACAAATGTGTAGAAGGGTGAAATAAACAGGAAATCAAAGCACAGGGCAGCCGTCAATGCGGCGCTCATCCCCGCGGCCTGCCCCCACTTGCTGGTGCTCCAGGCAATTGGTGCAAGGTAAAGTAGACCAATCACTGCTTCGCCCAGCACATCCCTCCCGATCAACCACATGGGGATGGTAACGGCTATTACTGCGAGCATTCCTTTCAAACCGTTGGTCAATAGGACTGACGTCAATTTGATTTTGTTCATGAAACATTCCTTTCGAAACCACGATTGTTATTTGAGTCCATCCAAAGCCAGGTTCAGTTTCAAAATATTGACACGCGGTTCACCTAAAAAGCCAAACTGACGGCCCTCGGTGTATTGGTCCACGAAGGCCCTCACCGCTTCGTCACTCAGACCGCGAGCCTGTGCGACGCGATGGACCTGGTACAACGCCGCAGCAATGCTGATGTGCGGATCCAGACCACTGCCTGAAGCAGTGACCAGGTCCACAGGGATGGGAAGCGTGTTATCGGGATCGGCCGCTTTAAGCGCGTCGATGCGCGCCTGGACCATATCCGTCAACGCGGGATTCAAGGGTCCATAGTTCGAGCCGGAGGAACCGGTCAGAGTTTCGGCATTGAATGCGTTATAAGCAAAATCTCCGGTTGCCGAAAGGCGTCCCCAGAAATATTTCGGGGCGTCGAATTGCTGACCGATGAGTTCAGAGCCGACGGCTTTCCCGTTAGCTGTGATAATACTGCCGTTGGCTTGATGTGGGAAAATGACCTGAGCAATGCCGGTCACAGCCAGTGGGTAGAGCACACCGGTGATGACGGTAAAGATCAAAAGCATGAAAAATGCGGGGCGTAATTGTGAAACCATTTTTTATTCCTTGTTCAATTCCTGCGGAGTTCATCGATCGAGGACGATTCCGCGTCGATATAGCTCATGTCCATGGTGTCGCCCAACAAACCCGGGATCTCTGAATCAGAAAGCTGGAGTATGGACCTTCTCGCAGTGCCTGAGTCCGGCAGTTGAGCAGGAGGGATTCGAATCGTCATGAAAGTCCTGTTATATTGCTGCTGATCCATTCGCGATAGAGCAGACCGGTTGGCGTTGAGCCACCCATGAATGAAACCATAGACAAGCAAGACAATCGTTATTTGCACAGCCTGGTGTCCACCGGTCGATATTTTGAGTCGGCCATCCACGGCAAACAACGCGATTAACAATGGAAAGGTCAGATACAACTGCCACCACCTTGGATTTTTATTTGAAGATAACATTGCAAACTTCCTTTATGCTACATGGAGAGCGACCAATAACATATCAATTAACTTGATACCGATGAATGGGGCAATCAAACCGCCTACACCATAAATCAAAAGGTTGTCGCGCAGTAGTTGCGCAGCGCCGACAGGACGATAGGGAACGCCGCGTAATGCAAGTGGAATAAGTGCAATGATGATCAAGGCATTAAAAATCACCGCGGATAAAATCGCGCTCTCCGGCGTGGCAAGTTTCATGAAGTTCAGCGTGGTCAGCACGGGATATGTGGAAGCAAACGCCGCAGGGATGATGGCAAAGTATTTCGCCACATCGTTTGCAATACTGAACGTGGTCAGCGCGCCACGCGTCATCAGAAGTTGCTTGCCGATCTCGACGATCTCAATGAGTTTCGTCGGGTTGCTATCCAGGTCGATCATGTTGGCAGCTTCCCGCGCCGGCTGGGTACCCGTGTTCATCGCAACCGCGACATCCGCTTGCGCGAGAGCGGGTGCGTCATTGGTGCCATCACCCGTCATTGCTACAAGCTTTCCGCCTGTTTGATGCTCACGGATCAACTTCAACTTTGCCTCCGGTGTGGCTTGCGCAAGGAAATCGTCCACGCCTGCCTCGGCTGCAATCGCGGCTGCGGTCAGCGGGTTGTCACCCGTGATCATCACGGTCTTGATGCCCATCTTGCGCAGTTGTGCGAAGCGCTCTTTGATGCCGCCTTTGACGATATCTTTCAGATGAATCACGCCCAGCGCCTTATTATTGCGAGCCACCACCAGGGGCGTACCGCCGCTGCGTGCAATGTTATCAACAGCCGGTTTCAAATCAGAGGGCATATGATTGCCGTTCGACTGAACCATTGCGATCATCGTATCTGGCGCACCTTTGCGAATGGATGTACCATCGAAGTCAACGCCGCTCATGCGCGTCTGCGCTGTAAACGGGACAAAGTGCATTCCCGCGGGCGCTTCGTCGGTGGATCCCATGGCGCGACCGCGCAGTCCAAACTTTTCCTTGGCAAGTACAACGATGGAACGACCTTCGGGAGTTTCATCTGCGAGGGAGGCGAGTTGTGCAGCCTCCGCCAGTTCGTGCGGATTAATTCCGTTGACCGGAATAAATTCCACCGCCTGACGATTGCCGAGCGTGATCGTGCCAGTCTTATCAAGCAGGAGCACATCCACATCACCCGCAGCTTCCACTGCACGACCAGACATCGCAATCACATTGCGTTGGATCATGCGATCCATGCCTGCAATACCGATCGCGGAGAGCAAGCCACCAATGGTGGTCGGGATCAAACACACAAGCAAAGCGACCAGCACAGTGATGGTGATCGGAATGCCCTGCCCCGTTGCCGTCACGCTATAGAGTGAGTATGACAAAAGGGTGGCACACACAATCAGGAAGATAATCGTGAAACCAGCCAGCAAAATGTTGAGCGCAATCTCATTCGGGGTTTTCTGACGCTTCGCGCCCTCGACCAGGCTGATCATGCGGTCCAGGAATCCCTGGCCCGGATCAGAACTTACCTTCACGATCACCCAATCGGATAAGAGACGCGTCCCACCTGTGACTGCGGAGCGATCCCCGCCCGCCTCGCGCACGACTGGGGCGGATTCGCCCGTCACCGCGCTTTCATCCACCGACGCGATCCCAACCACGATTTCGCCGTCTGCCGGCAGAATATCACCTGCCTCGACGAGAAACAGATCGTTTTTGCGAAGCGAGGTGGATGAAACAACTTCGGTTTTCGAGAGCGCGGACTGCACATCATTAGCTTGACCGCGCAATTTCTTTGCGGGCGTATCCTGGCGTGCCTTGCGCAAGGACTCAGCCTGCGCCTTGCCACGTCCTTCCGCGACAGCTTCAGAGAAGTTCGCAAATAACACTGTAAACCAGAGCCAGAGAGCGATGGTGCCAATAAACCAGGTAGGCGCTTCACCCTGACCCAACAAACCCTGAATCCATAATACAGTGGTCAATACGCTGCCAACTTCCACGACGAACATGACAGGATTTTTCACCATCCGGCGCGGATTAAGTTTGATAAAGGATTCAAATATTGCGCGCTGATAGATTTCGCGGCGATATGTGTTTTGTTTTTTCGTTTGAATAGTCATTCCGAGATCCTTTAGTGAGCAAAGACCATCAGATGCTCAACGATCGGTCCCAATGCCAGGGCCGGGATGAAGCTCAGCGCGCCGACGATCATGATGACACCGATCAGCCAGGCAGCAAACAACGGGGTATGCGTAGGTAACGTTCCACTGCTGGCAGGGACTTTTTTCTTCTGCACGAGTGAGCCTGCAAGTGCCAAGGCAGGGACCATCAGCCAGTAACGTGCAAAGAACATACAGATTCCAAGTGAAGTGTTATAGAAAGGATTATTCGCGCCCAAACCGGCAAACGCCGAACCATTGTTGTTTGCCGCCGAAGAAAACGCATATAGCACTTCACTGAAACCATGCGGGCCGCCGGTATTCCAAATCGTTGCGAGTCCCAAAGGATGGACCACCGCAATTGCCGTGCCGACCTTCGCAAGCAGAATTGGGATCAACAGCATGAGCGAGGCCATCTTCATTTCGTAGGCTTCGATTTTCTTGCCAAGATATTCAGGGGTGCGTCCCACCATCAGACCAGCGATGAACACCGCCACGATGATGAACGCCAGCATTCCATACAAACCCGAACCAACACCACCAAAAATGATCTCCCCGAGCTGGATCATGAAGAGAGGCACCAACCCTCCAAGCGGCATGAAGGAGTCGTGCATTGAATTGACCGAGCCGTTGGATGCAGAAGTAGTCACCGTTGCCCACAGCGCGGAGTTGGCAACGCCGAATCGGGTTTCCTTGCCTTCCATGTTCCCGCCCGGGTTGATATTGGTCTGGATTTGGTCCACACCTATCTTCGTGAAGGCTGGGTTGCCACCCTGTTCCGCCCAAACCGCCAGCGACAGAAATGCCACCATGATGACAGTCATCGTGATGAGGATCGCCCAACCCTGACGCGTATCGCCTATCATCTTGCCAAAGGTGTAGCACAAGGCACCTGAGATCACGAGGATGGACACCATCTCGAGGAAATTTGTGAAGGGATTCGAGTTTTCAAATGGGTGTGCGGAGTTGACATTGAAGAAGCCGCCGCCGTTCGTGCCAAGCTGCTTGATGGCAATCTGTGAAGCGGCAGGACCCACTGCCAATACCTGCTCGGTGACTGCATTTCCATTCGCATCGGTCGTGGGTTGAAGCAGTGTGACCGTTTTGTATGGACTGAATGTTTGCACCACACCTTGAGAGACGAGCACAAGAGCCAGCACGAGCGACAAGGGTAGAAGAATGTACAGGGTTGAACGCGTTAAATCCACCCAAAAATTGCCGATGCCTTTGGCCGTGTGACGGGCAATCCCTCGAATCAAAGCGATCACCACGGCCATACCGGTTGCGGCAGAGACGAAGTTCTGCGTTGTCAATGCAAGCATCTGGGAGAGGTAACTCATTGTCACCTCACCGCCGTAGCCCTGCCAGTTCGTGTTGGTCGCAAAACTCACCGCGGTATTCCATGAAGAATCAGGGGTGACCGCTCCTAGTGCCTGTGGGTTAAGCGGCAGGACGGCTTGAAGCCGCTGTATCGCATACACTGCCAGGAGACCAAGTATGTTGAAGACCATCATTGCGACGGCATAGGTCTTCCAGTTCATATCCTCTTCAGGCTTGACGCCCGAAATGCGGTACATGAACCGTTCAACGGGACCGAGCACACCATCCAGGAATGTGCGCTCGCCCTGATAGACTTTTGCCATGAATGAGCCCAATGGTTTTGCCAATGCAATCAAAACCACCAAATAGAAAATTAGTTGAAGCCAGCTATAGAGATTCATCCGAACCACTCCGGTTTGAGTAATGCCAAAACAAGATAGACAAACAGGATCAATGTGATGATCCCCGTGATCACGTATAACGCGTTCATGATTTGCCCTCCATCAACCGCTCACAGACGACGATGAGTCCGTACGTGAGGGCGAAGAATAGGATCGTTAGTCCAACATAAATGAAATCAGCCATTGAAGTCTCCTCTCAATGGCTGAATAATAGTAGTACTCATATTAAATTGGCGTCAAGGAAGCGGCAGGCGAGGTCAAGAAAAGGTCAAGATTCGCGGGTTCACCCTTTATATTGGCTCACGAAAATCGTAGATTCCATCTCGTACTTCCCACTTCTTGGTACAGTTCGCACATTCGAGATACGTTGCCTGAACGTCCAGCCGGTAATAGCCACAATCGGGACATTTGAAGAACATCATGGGATTGGCCATCGCCGGACGGGTCTCAATCCCATGAGGATTCACGGCGCTCTTACATGCCCTCACAAAAACACTGGGGGTCAACTGCCATAACGCGCCGGTCCATTGGAATAATGAATCCAGGAAAACAAGAATACTTGTTGGGACGACTCGTTTTAATAACCCAACTCGGAAGTGCGAAAGCGCCAGAGTTTTTTCAATGGAGAATCCCAGGCCTTTCAACCAGTTTCGAACCGCCTTTGGATGAAAATCGAAATTCAATCTTAGAAATTCAACCGGCTCCAATGAGAATGGATCCCATTTTTGTGTGCCGATCAAATAACGAAATATCGCCTTTAGGTTTAGTTTGTTCGCGTATTCGAGAATAAAAATACCATCAGTACGGAGGACGTTCCTTATCTGCCCCAGGGCTTTCGGCGCGTCTGCCATGTGATGCAAGGTGCGGATCATAGTCGCTACGTCGAACAGGCCATCGACAAACGGAAGCCGATACGCATCCGCGGCGACGTAGATATATTTATCCGAGTTCCCGAGCTTTTCTTGCGCCAGTTCAAGTTGTGTGCGCGAATAATCGAGCAGGACAATGCGGTCGAAGCCCAGATAGCGTGGAGTATTTCGCCCGGCGCCCGCCCCCAGTTCCAGAAGGAGTCGTCCGTTTTTCGGAAGGAGTCGCTTGAGGGCAATGGCTTCTGTACGGTCTTCGTACTCACGTCCGCCCTTATCCCAAAAAGAGATTTGATAATCGGAGCCTTCGTAATCGCAAACAGGAGGAGTAGTCATGTAGTTGCTTGGTTTGAGAGTCTGATCATTGGAACAAAAATCGGATGGCAGGATAATTGTACCCGACCATCCGACTAAACAACCATCGAACTACAGAACTATTTTCCGTTATAGCCGCGTCCGATGGCGCGATAGGTGAATCCTATTTCACGCATCACACCCGGGTCATAAATATTGCGTCCATCGTAGATGACAGGCGTCTTGAGCAGATCCTTGAGCTTTTCGAGATCGAGTTGCTTGAATTCATTCCATTCGGTGACCACGATGAGCGCATCGCTATCTTTTGCCATCTCATATGGATCCTTGCACAGATCCACATTCGGCAGCATCGGGCGTGCAACTTCCATGGAAACCGGGTCATAACCGCGCACCCTGGCTCCTGCCGCAATCAAATCCGCAGCAATATCGATCGAAGGAGCGTCGCGCATGTCGTCTGTGTTGGGCTTGAATGCGAGACCAAGCAAGCCTATGGTCTTGCCTTTCAAATCGCCGCCGAGCATCTTCTTGACATGGTTGGTGACCTCCTTGCGGCGGCCATAATTGATATTCATCACTTCATTCAAAATGCGCGGCTCAAGCCCGCGTTCCTTTGCCATATAGGCAAGCGCCTGCACATCCTTGGGGAAGCATGATCCGCCCCAGCCCAGACCTGCATCCAGGAAGTGTCGCCCGATGCGCGCGTCGTAACCCATGCCCGCGGCCACTTCCTTTACATCCGCGCCGACAACTTCGCACATATCGGCCAGTTCATTGATGAAGGAAATCTTCGCAGCCAGGAAGGCATTGCTGGCGTATTTGATCATTTCAGCAGTGCGCAGGTCTGTGATGACTATGGGAGAGCGCAACGGCAGGTGCAATTCTGCAACCTTGTTGGCCGCGTTGCGGTCCAATGAACCGATCACGTTGCGGTGCGGACTCATGAAGTCGGGAATAGCCGAGCCTTCACGCAGGAACTCAGGACACGAGACGACTGAGAACTCAATCGGCTTGGGCTGGGCCTTATTCACAATGTCGGCGACCCAGTCCCCGGTCCCAATCGGAACCGTGGATTTATTGATGATCACGAGGGGAGCGGTCATATTCTCAGCGATGGATTTCGCGGCGGCTTCGACATATTTCAAGTCGGCATTGCCATCCACACCCGATGGAGTGCCCACGGCAATAAAGGCATATTCAGCGCCCTTGAGCGCGTCTGCATAAGAAGTGGTGAAGGACAGGCGACCCGCCTTCGTATTGCGCTTGACCAATTCCTCGAGCCCGGGTTCATAAATCGGCATGATGCCTTTCTTGAGATTCTCGACACGCTTCTCATCCACGTCGAGCGCGACTACGCGATTTCCCAGGTCGGCAAAGCAGGCTGCTGTGACAAGTCCCACGTAGCCAACGCCAACAACACAGATTTGTTTCATTTCTTTTTACCTCTCTAATAAGTTATGAATTCGTCCCTATCAGGACGCATAGTTTGGCAACAAGGTACAGCCATTTTTGAAAATAATGAGATCCTATGGATTTAAGGGTCCGGTTGTTCGAGCCGGTTTCCTGCTCTTCTTTTGGAGGAAGGCGCTGTCGATCATGTTTAGAAACGTATCGACATGGATCGGCTTCGACACGTATCCATCACAACCTGCCTGGATGGCGCGTTTGCGTTCACCCGGCAATGTATGGGCAGTCAGCGCATACAGTGGAATCGACTTCGTTCCTTCGTCTGATTTCAATTTTTGTGCGGCGAGCCATCCATCCATCTCAGGCAATCCCAGATCCATCAGGATCAGGTCGGGTTTTTGAAAGCGGGCGGCATCCACACCGTCGCGTCCATTGACCGCCAGAAAGACATCGTACCCGGCGCGCTCCAGAATAAAACGCACCAGTTCGTAATTATCCATATTATCTTCCACGATCAATATACGTCCCTTGTTCATTTGTGTAAATATACCGCGTCTCTATTCATCGGGCAATGTGCCTAGTCACTATGCTCCCAACGCCGTCCTCGGCGTTGGCGTTACTCGGTACTCCCCGCCGTGTATCGCTATCCGGCATCTGCCAGACGGCGGCGTGAGCGGAACAGAATATAATTCAACGGCCAATGAAAATCCTCTACGTGGCTGACGGCCGCTCCCCAATTGCTCAAAACTGGATCCGCCATTTCGTCGAACGCGGGGATGAAGTGTATCTCGCATCCACCTTTGCCTGTTCATTGGATTTCCCGGTCAATGGACTCGAGATCACACCCGTGGCATTCAGCTCCGTCAAAAAAGTGACTCAACGCCCCGGCACCGCCTCGGCGCGGACCGTGGGCCTGCGCACCGCGATCAGACAGTGGTTCGGCCCCTTAACGATTCGCCGCGCCGCAGATAGATTACGCGGATATATCGAACGCGTCAAACCGGATCTCGTCCATGCCATGCGGATTCCCTACGAAGGCATGATGGCCGCGGATGCGTACACGGGCGCGCCGCTGATCGCATCGGTGTGGGGCAATGACTTCACGCTGCACGCACTATCCACGCGCTTCATGGAGCACTACACCAACTGGACCATGCAAGTCGCAGACGCGTTGCACGCGGACTGTCACCGCGATGTCCGGTTAGCTCACAAATGGGGATTCAGTGATAATAAACCCAGTCTGGTCGCGCCAGGCAACGGTGGAATACGAAGTGATATTTTTCATCCGCCGGAGAAAGTTGTTGAAGATCCAATCATCATTAACCCGCGTGGATTTCGTCCATATGTGCGCAATGACATGTTCTTCAAAGCCATTCCATCGGTACTCGCAAGACACCCGAATGCAAAGTTTTTATTCGCACTGATGGCAGGCGAGCCGCAGGTGGAACAGTGGATTCAAGAATTAGAGATTGGCCATGCAGTTGAATTGTTGCATTCCTTATCCCATGCACAAATGGCACATGTTTTCCGCCGGGCTCAGATCGTCGCCTCGCCCAGCATCCATGATGGGACACCGAACAGCCTGCTCGAAGGCATCGCCTGCGGATGTTTCCCCGTGGCAGGCGATCTTGAGTCCATCCGCGAGTGGATCACGCCAAATGAAAACGGATTGTTATTTGATTCAAATGATTCGGGATCCATTGCGAATGCGATTTGTTTCGCGCTGGAAAATAAAAGCCTGCAAACAAGGGCTGCAGGTTTGAACAGAGAAATTATTTCCGCTCGCGCGGAGTATCGGGACAATATGAAGAGGGCGGAAGAGTTTTATGATGAAGTATTGGGTACACAGGTAAACAAGTAGACAAGTCAACGCGCTCTTAGGCTCGGCGTGAGACTTCGCGAAGTACCCTGTAAGGGTCGTCCCCACTGAGGATGTGACCGCAGGTCTCAAAATTTACTGCAGACAATACGCTCCTCTTGAGATCTTCGGTCTATAGCTCGTCGGGGTTGGAAACCCTCGACGAGCATATATCAAATCGCTTGGATAAACAGAATTTTTTTATCTCCACCAAACAGTAATACAGACTGAATCAGGTATAATTCTTTTGTAAGAGCTGATCTATTTCCAATTTTGGAGGTGCCTGGTGGATCTCTCGAAGCACGCTTTCTTTGAGGGAAAGATTGTCCCGCTTGCGGACGCAAAAATTAATATCGCAACCCACGGTTTTTTATATGGTACAGCCGTATTCGGTGGTATGAGGGCTTATTGGAACGAAGAGAAGAAACATCTCTTCGTTTTTCGTCCTTATGACCATTTTCGACGATTATTACATTCGGCGCGCATGATGGCAATGCAGACCAGCTACGATGAGGAGAGCCTGATCCAGTTGACTCTCGATCTCCTCCACACCGACAACTGGCAGCAGGACATTTACATGCGTCCCAATTTTTATAAAGCGGATCTTGGCATCGGCGTGAAGTTGCATGACCTGAAGGATGAGTTTTGTATGTTCGTCATGGCGTATGAGCCATACGTCAAGAATGATACCAATGCGCATGTGACAGTCTCATCCTGGCGGCGCATCGACGATAACGTCATCCCCGCCCGTGGAAAGGTCGCCGGCGCGTACGCCAACTCCGCGCTCATTAAGACGGACGCAAACCGCGCCGGCTTTGATGAAGCCCTAGTGCTGGATAACAACGGTCACATCTCGGAAGGTTCGGCGATGAACATCTTCATGCTGCGCGACGGAGTCCTGGTCACACCGCCGGTGACGGATAACATCCTGGAGGGCATTACGCGTCGTTCGGTGATCGAGTTGGCGCGCAGCGAACTGGGACTCACGGTCCTGGAACGTTCGATTGACCGCACGGAAACATTTGTCTGCGAGGAAATGTTCATGACCGGCACCGCCGCGCAGATCACGGCCGTAACGCGTATTGATCACCGTCCCGTCGGCGCGGGCGTGATGGGTCCCATCACAACGAAGTTACGGATCATGTATGAGGATATTTTGCGGGGAAAAAACAGGAAGTACGAGCACTGGAATGTTGTGGTATAGCTCCCTCATCCCCAACCCTTCTCCCAAGGGGAGAAGGGAGTCGTCTCCTCTCCCTTCGGGAGAGGGTCAGGGTGAGGGACTTATCGATTCTTCTTAAACCGAACGATCACAAGGTTCTTTGTACAATCCGCGGAGGTGGTAATGAAGACCTTATCGGAAAGAGGAATATTCTGCAAATCCACGAGTTGAACATATAGCGTATTCTTGGATGCAACCGGAGCATTGCCCAACACAAATTCAAAGCCAGACTGACCATATTCCTTGTTGATGCCTGTCACAGTCTGTTGTTCCATGGTGCTGCCATTCAGCGTGCCGCGCAGCACAACCACCGTCCCGACCACCTGACTTCCATTCACATCCACGACCGTTCCACCGATCCCGGCCCAGTTGCAGGCCAGGTCAGGATGAATGACCGTGCTTTCCACCTGCTGGGAGGAGGCACTAAACGGTGCTTTTGGAGTGCTCGTAGGCCTGGGTGTCTTCGTTGGAGGGACAAGCGAAAAAGGAGTATTCGTAAAGAATGGCGTAAATGTTGGGCGCGGCGTATCGCTGGGAGTAAGTTCAAGCGTGGGGCTGGCTGTCCATGTGGCTTCCAACTGTATCGGCCTGGCGGTCAACGTTGGGATCTGTGGGCCCTTCCCACCTGGGGGCAAAATATTGAAGGATGACGAGGGGTTGATAAAGATAAACACAAAATACAGAGCGATACAGACGGTAATGAACAGGATCAGGATCGAAAGAATATCCCACATTTGCATGGAACTGCCGCTCGTCTGTGATTGTTTTCCGTCGAAGTTGAAATCGTCGCTCATCTATTTTGCTCCGTCAGACAGTCTTAAAAGTGAAATCGCTTCATAATCATTGCCAGCCACTCAGGCACTGAATCAATTTGGTGCAAGAACGATCGCTGCCTTTTGACGCTGCTCATCGATCCATTTTTTCAACGCCAGTTCCTGCAAGGCGAGATGGGCATCCGGTGAAAGTGGATGATTCGGATCGCGCTCGAGAACTCGCACGATGTGAAATCCCACATCCGTGGTGATCACGTCACTGTGCCCGCCTACCGGAAGGGCGAACGCGGCTTCTTCGATCTTCGCGTCCAGTAAGTATCCCTTTGGCACCCAGCCAAGATCGCCGCGTGTCAACGGATCTGCCCGCGACGCCAGTTCATCGAAGTCGGCTCCACCATTCAATTGCAGTAAAAAGCTTTGAGCCGTGTCTTGATTATAGAGCAGAATTTGCTGGACGTGTACCTGATCGGCGGTACTGGGGACAGCAGCAATGATTTTGTCACGCATCCAGGCCGCCTCTGCAGCGCGCCGAAACCCGGACCAAAAGTCCTGGTCGCTGTAGCCGTGATCCGATTCCCATTTGGAAAGGTTCTGTGTCCCGCCGACCTGCGCGCCAAGTGAGTCGATGCGAGCCTGCAACGCGGCATCATCCAACATAAATCCTTCTGCGCGCGCACCTTGTGCGAGGAGCATTTGCGCGGTGAGGTCCTCGATCACGGCACTGGCAGCATCCGTGGAGGAAACAGTCCTGCCAAGTCCTTGCTGTGCAATTGTATAACGCGCGACTTCAGCATCAAATTCAACGACCGTGATCCCGTCGCCGTTAACGGTCATTGCCAGGGGTTCAGGTGTGGCAGTGGGAGGCTCCGGAGTAAATGTTGCTGTGGGTGTAAGAGTCGGTTCAGGCTTGATAAGAGAAGCGCACGCGGAGAGTCCGAGTGCGGTCAGGAGAGTCAAAAATATCCGAATGAAAGTACGTTGGGAAAACATCGCCCACGATTATATATTAAAAACGTTCCCCTCTCCCATTTTGGGAGAGGGGTTAGGGGCGAGGGAAATTCTAATAATCCATACCGCCCATGCCACCAGGAGGCATGGCAGGAGCCTTGTCCTTCTCAGGCATGTCGGTGATGAGCACGTCTGTGGTCAGGATCATGGCGGCGATGGAAGCGGCATTTTCAAGCGCACCGCGCACGACCTTGACCGGGTCGATAACGCCGGCTTTGATCATGTCCACGTATTCACCGGTCAACACGTTGTAGCCGATGTTCTTGTTCTTCTTATCGGCGGCAGTGCGGCGGACGGTATCGATGATCACTGAGCCATCCTGACCGGCATTGGAAGCAAGCTTGCGGATGGGTGCCTCAAGCGATTTCTTGACAATATTGATACCGACGCGTACTTCTTCATCGCTTTCATCGCCCTTCAACATCTTATCTAACCTGCCTGAGGCGTTGAGGAGGGAGATTTCGCCGCCAGGCACAATGCCTTCTTCAACGGCCGCGCGAGCCGCAGAGAGCGCATCTTCCACGCGATGTTTCTTTTCCTTCATTTCGGTTTCGGTCGCGGCGCCAACACGGATGATGGCAACTCCACCGCTCAATTTAGCGAGGCGCTCGTTCAATTTCTCTTTATCGTAATCGCTGGTGCTCTTTTCGATCTCCGTGCGAATTTCCTTGATACGTCCTTCGATCTCGCCCTTCTTGCCTTTGCCACCGATGATGGTGGTGTTCTCTTTATCAGAGACCACCTTCTCGGCGCGACCAAGATCTGCAAGAGTGGCGGTCTCGAGCTTGCGGCCTGTTTCTTCGGAGATCACTGTACCACCGGTAAGAACGGCAATATCCTGCAGCATGGCTTTGCGGCGGTCACCAAAGCCAGGGGCTTTTACAGCGAGTACATTCAACATGCCGCGCAGCTTGTTCAACACGAGAGTGGCGAGAGCTTCGCCATCGATATCTTCGGCGATGATGACGAGTTCGCGCTTGCCAATCTGAACGAGTTTCTCGAGCAAAGGCACAATGTCCTGCGCGGCAGAGATCTTCTTCTCGTTGATGAGAACATAAGCATCCGAGATTACAGCTTCCATACTTTCCGCGCTGGTGATGAAGTAAGCGGAGAGATAGCCGCGGTCGAACTGCATACCTTCGACGAATTCCTGCTCGAACTGCATGGACTTGGATTCTTCGACGGTGATGACGCCGTCTTTGCCGACCTTGTCCATCACATCTGCGATTAAGTTTCCAATTTCCATATCGGCAGCAGAATTGGTAGCGACATGACCGATATCTTCCTTTGTATCGATCTTGACCGCCATCTTGCGAAGTTCTTCGACAACCGATGCAGTCGCCATCTCAATACCATGCTTGATAAGCATAGGGTTATAACCAGCTTCGAGGGCTTTGAGACCCTCGTTCACGATTGCGTGAGCTAGAACAGTGGAGGTAGTTGTACCATCACCGGCAATATCGTTGGTCTTTGTTGCGGCTTCCTTGAGAAGCTGAGCGCCCATATTCTCAAACGGATCTTCCAGTTCTACTTCCTTGGCAACAGAAACGCCGTCGTGGGTGATCGTCGGTGAACCGAACTTGCGATCCACAGCCACGTTGCGTCCCT
>JBGPNQ010000101.1:0-15155 GCA_041487615.1 Anaerolineae bacterium | reverse complement strand
CGGAAGATGACCATATCCACATATTCGGGGTGCTTGACAGGGGAAGGTACTCCCTTATACCAGCGAACGGGACGCTGGCAGACATACAGGTCCAGCAATTTGCGGAGCGCCACATTCAAGGAACGGATGCCGCCTCCAATCGGAGTCGTGAGCGGTCCCTTGATTCCAACGATGAATTCTTTAAACGCTTCGGTGGTTTCATCGGGGAGCCAGCTTTGGAACATCTTGAAGGGCTTCTCACCCGCGTACACCTCCATCCAGTGGATCTTGCGTTTACCTCCGTAGGCCTTCTCCACCGCCGCGTCGAACACACGCACCGACGCGCGCCAGATGTCGCGTCCCGTGCCGTCGCCTTCCACGAACGGGATGATCGGATTGTCAGGAACCTGGAGTTTTCCATCCTTGATCGAAATCTTTGCCCCACCTTCGGGCACCTTTACGTTTGTGTATGCCATTTTGTCACTCCTTGCGAAATTATGGGCGGGATTATAACATCCGGGACTTCTCCGATTCAGTGACGAACATCATGAGATTTATCCATGCTTCCGCTTCGCGTAAGCCGACGACTGATTCTGTTTCATCGACTTTTCGTTACCCTCTTGACACATTTTCGAATTGGCGTAGAATTCCGCCCAATGTACCGACATCCTCACCGCAGACGATTATTCCATCAGCACTTCTTTGGAATGATTGTTTCTGTTTTTGGAAGTTAGAGAGTCGCTTTTAGCGGCTCTCTTTTTTTATGCCTCACCGATCCCTCTCCCACGGGGAGAGGGTTAGGGTGAGGGAGAAATTAACACAAAGAGGAGCATATTATGGCAACAAATGGCAAGGCAGGTTCATCCCCAAAAGTCTTCGGTTATCTGCCCGATGACAATCCGCCGGTTGGCGCAATGTTAAGTCTCGGCTTCCAGCAATTTCTGACCATGTTTCCCGCAACAGTGTTGGTCGCCATCCTGACGAAGTTCGATGTCGGCGTCACGCTGCTCGCGTCTGGACTTGGCACGATTGTTGCGCTGCTGGTTTCGAAGCGCAAGATCCCCATGTATTATGGGTCATCGTTTTCGTATATCGCGGTCATCATCACAGTGATGAGCAAGTTTGCATCCGATTGTTTCAACTCGACCGCAGTCTATTGCCCTGAGGGTGTTCGCATCGTACAGGTCGGAATACTCCTGACGGCTGTGTTTGAAATCCTGGTTGGGCTGCTCATCATGCGCATTGGCAAATCCGCACTGGACCGCGTACTGCCTCCCATTGTCACAGGTTCGATGGCGATGGTGATCGGTGTGGCGCTGGCGAATGCGGCACTCGGAAATGCGGGCAACTGGGCAGCGCCTGAAGTCGCCGCGAAAACATGGACAGTTGCTTTCATCACCTTGATCGCAACCATATTATTCTCAGTTTATCTGCAAGGTAAAGGTTTGATTGGAATGTTACCGATATTGCTCGGTGCAATCTTCGGTTACCTTGTCGCCATCCCGTTTGGATTGGTACATTTTGAAAATGTCAACGCTGCCGCGTGGCTCGCGGTTCCAAAATTCACGCTCCCCGCGTTCGGCAACCCAGATGCGTGGGGGATGGCATTGAGCATCGCGCTCATTTTCATTGCAACTGTTCCTGAATCGACGGCGCATCTGTATCAGATGAGCCTCTATATTGATGAACTCGCCGCAGAACTGGGGCGCAAACCTTTCAATATCAAGGAACTGATCGGTCTCAACCTCATCGCGGATGGTTCAGATGATCTCGTTGTCGGTTTCCTTGGAGGTGCGGCCGGCACGAATTACGGTGAGAATAACTCACTGATGGCGATCACGCGCAATTACTCCACAGCGGTTCTCATGACCGCAGGTGTGATGGCAATTGTCCTCGGCTTCTTCGGAAAACTCGTGGCACTGGTCAACACCATGCCCGCGGCAGTCGTCGGCGGCTTGAGCATCTACCTGTTCGGCGTGATCGGTATGCAGGGCGTCGCGCTCATCCAATCGGAGAAGGTTAACCTCTTCGACCCGAAACAACTTGCAGTGGGTGCGATCATCCTCATCTGCGGTATCGGCGGTAACCTCGCTCTGCCGAACGGTGTCTTTCCCTTCAATATTCCGTTCCTCTTCCCAAGTGGTATTCCTGCCATCGTGTTCGCTGCCATCCTGGGCATCTCCGTCAACGCGATTTTCCTGATCTTCAAAGCGCCCGAAGTCCGCGGCGGATAACAATCCAGTAATCTGTAAGTGGTATAGTGAGGATTGAGAAGTTGTTTCCATCTCAATCCTCATCACTTTACCTGACACCTGGAACCTGACACCTGACACCCAAACCTGACACATGATTCGACTCCCCGGCTTAATTGACCCTCACGTCCATGTGCGCGAACCTGGACAAACCCACAAGGAAGATTGGGATTCCGCGACCCAGGCTGCCCTGGCGGGTGGCGTGACCATGATCCTGGCGATGCCGAACACAAAACCGCCGATCTTCGATGCATCGACACTTGATCTCGCGCTGGGTGCAGCCAAACAAAAAGCGCGCTGCGACTATGCTCAATTCGTCGGCGCGGGACCTGATAATGCGGATATTCTTCCAGATCTCGCATCCAAAGCCGCGGGGTTGAAAATGTATCTCGACTCGACCTTTGGTGAACTGCGCCTCAATGATATGACTCTATGGATGCCGCACTTTGCGAAATTTCCCAGGGACTATCCCATCGTTCTTCATTCCGAATCCAGGACCATGGCGGCGGGGATTTTGTTCGCCGCGATCTATGATCGTCCCGTTCATATTGCGCATATTTCACTGAAAGAGGAAGTGTTGCTCATCAAAGCCGCGAAGGAAAAGGGAATAAAGGTGACTTGCGAAGTGTGCCCGCATCATTTGTTTTTGACGGAAGGCGGAGCTCCCCTGCCCCCTAACCCTTCTCTCTTCGATGGGGCAAGGGACGAGGGAAAGGGGGGACGCGCTGAAGTAAGGCCGCGCCTCGCAACAAAAGAAGATGTGGATGCGCTATGGAAAAATATGGATGTCATTGACTGCTTCGCCACCGACCACGCCCCGCATACACTCACGGAAAAAGACTCAGACAATCCTCCACCCGGATTCCCCGGTCTGGAAACATTACTTCCTTTGTTGCTCACGGCAGTAGACAATAGACGATTGACCATGGACCATATTATTGAAAAGTCGATAATTAATCCTGGAAGAATTTTTCATCTTCCCGAACAGCCCGAAACGTGGATCGAAGTGGACGAGAATGCCGAATATGAGATCAAAGCCGGGAATCAATTCACCCGCTGTGGCTGGACTCCCTTCGAGGGCTGGAAGGTAAAAGGTAAAGTTGGAAAAGTTGTGTTGCGCGGTCAAACAGCTTTCGAAGATGGAAAGATATTGGTTCAACAGGGATATGGACGAAACATCCGCCAGCAATCAATGATATGAGAATTGAAACTGAACGACTCATCCTGCGCGACTTCGTGAAAGACGACTGGGCACAGGTCTTGGAGTATCAATCTGATCCACTCTATTTGCGTTACAACGCGTGGACCGAAAGGACTCCCGAGGCCGTGCAGGAGTTTGTCGGCTGGTTTCTGGTCCACCAAAAGGAAAATCCCCGTATCCGTTTTCAGCTGGCCGTTACACTAAAATCGAATAACCTGCTTATCGGAAATTGCGGCGTCCGCATGGATGAAGCAGATGCAATCGAAGCAGATACTGGTTATGAACTGGACCCCAAACATTGGAATTACGGTTATGCAACCGAAGCTGTACACGCCATGGTGGATTTTGGTTTCAACCGCTTCGGTGTGCATCGAATCTGGGCGGCTTGTATTGCTGAAAATTCCGGTTCGGCGCACGTTCTGGAAAAACTCGGCATGAAACTGGAAGGCAGGTTCCGTGAGAATAAACATTTCAAAGATAGGTGGTGGGATTCCCGATACTATGCTATTCTCGCTGATGAATGGCAGATGCATAAACAGAGTCATCCCGTAGAATGGAAGGAAATATGAGGAGCACCATTATGAAAGATTTTACAGATGTGAAACTTGAGATATTTGTCCCAAAAGAATATGCGTTGAAAATACGCGATGCGCTGGCAGAAATCGGAGTAGGGCGGGTTGGAAATTATGATCATTGTCTTGCCATTTCCCCGGTGCAGGGATATTACCGGCCCCTGCCTGGCGCCGATCCGTTTGAGGGACAAATCGAAAAGATCAGCGAGACGGTGGAGCACAAGATCGAGGTCAATTGCAAGCGTGAGTTGGTGAACCAAGCAATGAAGGTGATCAGGAAAATTCACCCGTACGAAGAACCATTGGTCAACGTCATACCGCTTGCAAATCATCTCTTCGATATGAAGAGCACGTCGGGGCAATGAAGGCGAATTTCAGCTTCATCATTCAGGCGTTGCTGGCGGCGCTGTTCTTCGGCGCAAGCGCTCCGATTTCGAAATTTCTGTTGGGGAATGTACCACCTGTCATGATGGCTGCATTCCTCTATCTTGGAAGCGGGACAGGCATCTCACTCATCAAACTGCATCAAAGATCGACATCGAATCAAAGAGAAGCGGGGATCAAATCTCTCGACGTCAAGTGGCTGGTGGGTGCGATCATCTCAGGCGGCATCCTCGCACCGATCATTCTGATGGTTAGCTTGAAGAACACGCCTGCGTCCACGGCTTCGTTGCTGCTCAATTTTGAGGGAGTGGGGACAACACTTATTGCCTTATTCTTCTTCCGTGAATCGATCAGCCGCCGCGCGCTCGGGGCGATCGCTGCTATCACACTGGCAAGTATTCTTCTTTCGACGAACTTTGGAAGTGATTGGGGAATGACACTCGGCGCGTTCGGGGTGTTGCTGGCCTGCGTCCTGTGGGGTGTGGACAATAATTTCACGCGCAACATTTCCGCCAAGGATCCGCTGACCATCGTCGCCTGGAAAGGGCTCGTCGCCGGTTCCTTCTCGCTTCTTCTCGGACTATTACTGGGTCAGCGACTCCCAGCCTTGACCACCATTTTGGGCATTCTGCTACTTGGTTTCATCTCCTACGGGTTCAGCACCATACTCTTCATCTACTCTATGCGTGGACTTGGCGCGGCGCGCACCAGCGCGTTATATGGCACGGCGCCGCTGGCCGGTGTGCTTCTGTCGGTTCTGATATTCAAAGACCCGATCACATTCCTGTTTGGCATTGCAGCCGTATTGATGGTTGCTGGTGCATTGTTACTGGCAAATGAAGAGCACGCCCATTTTCATATTCACATGCCGGTGGTGCATGAACATATTCATCGCCACGATGATGAATTTCACAGGCACAGTGATGACGAGGAAACTCATTCACACGAGCATCAACATACACACACTGCGCATGAGCATGGACACATGCCCGATATACATCATTGGCATGAAGACGAGTGAAGTAAAAAAATACCCGCTCCTATTATGAAAGAGCGGGTGAGTAGTGACGATGGTTTAGCGCGTGTTACTTCTCGGTAAATCCGCCGCTAACATATTTATGGAGAACACTGGAGATCAAGGTTTGATAGGGAATACCCTGGCGCATAGCGCGCTTTTGCAGATCGAGGAGGTCTTTCTCTGAAATACGGATGTTGATGCGCTTATCCTTGCGCAAGGTGGCGCGGGCGTAAGCTCGATATTGTTCTCTCTGCTCCTTGATTTTTTTGGCTGATTTCCACTCTTCGGCCTCATAGGAAGCAAGAAGTTCCAGTTCGTCCTGTTGGAGTTTCAGGTTGCTCATTTTTCACTACCTTTCAAATACTTTTTGGTCGCTTTGCGGCTCGGAATAATTGTTTTCAAGAAGATTTCATGCTCATCTTCGACAAATGGAACCAGGTATGCATAATCATCAATTTGTACAACGAACATCTTTTGTCCTTCATACTTTTCCTGGTTGGGATGCTCAAGTACATCCAACAGGAAGCCCTGTGAGATATAAAAGACAACATCTTCAAATGATATCTGCCGTTCTTCCTTCAAAAGCTCGTTTTTTTCTTCATTCCAGGAAAAATACCTCATGTGCTGATTCTAGCTCTTTGTGTGCCTTTTGGCAACAGGCTGCCCCGCATGAGCATGGACACATGCCTGACATCCATCACCGGCATGAGGATGAATGAACAATGTGATTAAACGGGATTCGCCCTCAGTGGGCAAGGTCTCGACATTCAAAATATTCAGTGTCATTACGAGGTGCGAAACGCCGTGGCAATCCCGCAAGGGGATGCTATCTCAACGAACCGTTATAGAAAATATTGCATGAAAACACGAGATTGCCACTCCTCGCAATGACAACAACCAACAAGGAGTAAAAATGCCAACAAGTTCCACATCCCCTCACCTGCCGTTTGGCGAAAACAAGAACGCCGACTGGTATGGCAAGGACATCATTTCCGTCAAGCAGTTCGGGCGCGACGACCTGGAGTACGTCTTCGGCGTGGCGCACGAGATGCGCGGCATGGTCGAGCGCGTCGGGACGTTTGACCTGCTGAAAGGCAAGATCCTGGCGAACCTGTTCTATGAGCCTTCCACTCGTACGTCGTCGTCGTTCACCGCTGCCATGGAACGCCTCGGCGGCTCGGTCATCCCGATCAACGAGGTGAAGTATTCGTCGGTGTCCAAGGGCGAGAGCCTTCCCGATACCATCCGCACGCTCGAATGTTATGCGGATGTGATCGTGCTCCGTCATCCCGAAACGGGATCGGCGGCGATCGCGGCAAAGGCCGCGCACAAACCGGTCATCAACGCGGGCGATGGCATAGGTGAGCATCCCACGCAGGCGCTGCTCGATACGTTTACGATCTTTGAGGAACTGGGCGCGGGTCAGGTGGACGGCATGACTGTGACGATGCTGGGCGACCTGAAATACGGACGCACCGTCCATTCGCTGGCGCGGCTGCTGTCGCTGTTCAAAGTCAGGATCAATTACGTCTCGCCAGAAATTTTGCGCATGCCCCGGGAGGTGATGGACGAAGTTTCGGCGAAAGGAATTCCGCAAGCCGAGTTCAACTCCCTCGAACAGGTCCTTCCCGAAACCGATGTGCTGTATGTGACGCGCGTCCAGAAGGAACGTTTTGAAGATCCTGCCGATTATGAGAAGGTCAAGGGCGCGTACGTGATCGATCCCGAGATCATGAAAGCCGCCAGGCAGGATATGATCGTCATGCACCCACTGCCGCGCGTCGGCGAGATCAGCGTGGACTTCGATGATGATCCCCGCGCCGCGTATTTCCGTCAGATGGAATATGGTTTGTATGTGAGAATGGCGTTGCTTGCGATGGTGTTGGGCAAGGCATAGTGTCAGGTTTAACCTGATACCTGAAACTTGACACCTGACACATTGAGGAAAATATGGAAACCTTTTTTACCTTTCTTGAAAAACGCGTGGACGATTCATCGTCTTTACTTTGCATTGGACTTGATCCACACATCCCCGATCTTAAGGAGCCCACCGCCGCATCTGCGCGGGACTTCTGCCTGAATCTCGTCAAACAGACTTCCCGCTACGCTGCGGCATTTAAACCCAACGCGGCGTTCTTCGAAGTCCTTGGCGCGGACGGGTGGACAGCGCTCAAGGACGTCATCGACGCCATAAAGGAAGAATCAAATCGAATGGGTTCGATGATCCCCGTCATCCTCGACGCCAAGCGCGGCGACATTGCATCCACGGCGGAAGCGTATGCCGAATCCGCGTTTGTAAATCTTGGCGTGGATTGCATCACGTTGAATCCATATCTGGGCAAAGATTCGATAGAGCCATTTATTCAAAACTCAGAGAAGGGTGTGTTCCTGCTGTGCAAGACGAGTAATCCAGGGAGTGGTGATTTGCAAGATGTGTTAGTCGTTGACCAGGAAACAGGAAAGAGGAAAGAAGGTGACCTCTTTCCTGTTTCCTCTTTCATTCCGCTGCACATCAAGGTCGCGCAATTAGCTCAACAATCGAATACCAGAAACAACATCGGACTCGTCGTCGGAGCCACACATCCCCAGATTATGTCGAACATCCGGGCGTCTGTTCCTGACATGTGGTTCCTTGCTCCTGGCATCGGCGCCCAGGGCGGAGAATTAGAACTGGCTTTGAAAGCAGGCCTACGCAAAGACGGCAAGGGAATGTTGATCCCCGTCTCACGCTCGATTGCGCGCGCAGAGAAACCGGGGCTAGCAGCAGCCGAATTGCGCGACGAAATTTTGCATATCAAAAGCGGACTGATTAGCCTCTGAGTCACAGGGACACGGAGAAAGCTCTAAAAAGAATCTCAGTGCTCTCTGTGACTTTATTATCCCCGTTAGGGGACTGTGGCAAAAAAGGATTCTCCCATGACACAACTCGACACTCGTCTCACGTCACTCGCCGACGGCCTATTGTCGGCTGGCTGCATCAAATTCGGCAGCTTCACCTTGAAATCGGGATTGCAATCTCCCATCTACATTGACTTGCGGCAGATCATCACGTATCCCAAACTCCTCACAGACATTGCCCAAGCCTACCTGCCAATTCTCTCAACTCTCCAATTCTCAAGAATCGCTGGTTTGCCTTATGCCGCCATTCCCATTGCGACAGCGATCAGCCTGGCGGGAAACTATCCCATGATCTATCCGCGCAAGGAAGTTAAGACCTACGGCACGAAAGCCGAGATCGAAGGCGAGTATCACGCGGGCGAAACGGTCGTCGTCATTGATGATCTCGCTACGACCGGTGGAAGCAAATTCGAAGCCATCGAAAAATTGACAGGGGTGGGTTTGGTTGTGAAGGATGTCGTTGTGCTTGTGGACCGTCAATCGGGTGCGAAGGAGTCGCTCGCCCAGGCCGGCTATTCCATGCACGCGGTGCTGACGATTGGGCAATTACTGGAATATTGGGAAGCGAACGGGAATGTGGAAAAGGATAAAATTGAGGCGACTCGTTTATTTCTGCATAGTTCAGGATGAAAATGGTTGACCGTGAGACTATTAATCAATATGACCTAGTTGAAATTATCCAGGTGCCGGAAGAATATAAGGGCGTAATAGATATTGGTGATATTGGAGTGGTGGTCGAAAAAGATGATGCTGAAAACTTTGAGATCGAATGCATCCAACCCGGTGGCTCTTATAAGTGGCTTGAGACGTTGAATATTAACTATATCCAGTTGAAGAGTAAGGATCCATTCAGTAGCTGGGCAAAAAAGTCACTTATTGATCAGTCAATGACACGGGCCAGTATCATTTTAGGTGCTGTCATTGGCGTAATCTTCGGCGCGTTGATCGGAGCCGGACTTGGTGCCATTACAAGAAGTCTCAACGGTATTCTGATTGGACTGGTCATCGGTCTGATCCTCGGCGTTGTCACGGGTGCGCTCACCGCGGCCTTGACCGTCAAAACGGCCGGCACGACGGGCGGCGTCGGCGTTGGATATTTTACGGGTATGCTATTTGGCGGCATTTTCGGCGTGACCCTCGGCGCGCTGATTCCCACGTCCTTGCGGATGCGTGCTCATACAGAAGGCATGCCTGTGCTTGATGCGCTCATGATGAGTCGCTTTGAAACGGCTATATTAAGTGGTTTCCTGCTTTCCGTTTTAGCTACAATTGTCGGTGTATGGATCGGTGGAAAAAATCAAGTTCCGAGAAATTTGAGAGAAAGGTACAGATCATGACAAAGAAACAGACTTTTACAGCCATCATCCAAAACGCGGGCGGAGGCGGCGCGTTCCCGGCAATAAAGAATTCCGAGTTTTTTTGCGAAGCATCCTGAAAGAACAAAAACCCGGAGGTCCGCAATTAAGTTGTTCTTGATTTTACTTTTACAACATCCCAGATCACGTCTGGATGTTTCGCTGCCACCTGCAACAGTACACGCGCCGCACCTTCAGGAGCACGACGTCCTTGCTCCCAGTTTTGCAGTGTCTTTACGCTAATCCCCATCAATGCCGCGAATTCGGGCTGTGAAAGTTTATACTCGGAACGGATCGCTTTTACATTGGGAACTTCAACTACAAATGAACGTGATGGTTTTGCCTTACCGCGCAGAATCTTTCCGCCTTCACGGACGCTTGCCACCAATTCATCGAACAATTCTTCTTTCATTTGAACTCCTTTTCCACGATCTCCCGCAACACTTTCAACTGTTGTGGAGTCAGGTCATCTTTCTCGTTTTTCGGATACATGAACAACATCAGGACTTGGCTTTCCGCGACGACCCAGTAATAAATGACTCTCACGCCGCCGCTCCCAGGAATAATCGCGCCCATTTCAGGGTGAGTGAACAAAGCAGCCTGCAATTGGCTGTATTCGTCATCTGTGAGCAGGGATGTAACCTGGCGGGTAAAGATGCTGGTTTCGATGAACTGCATAAGTTTCTCGCAGTATACGCCATTGGCGTATAGCTGTCAAGCCGCTAAATATGCTCGCATGTTACAGAGTGCCGCATAATTTACTGAACTTGAGATGCGAATTCCAGCCTCTCAATTCTTCCAAAAAATTCACTTATTAATGAGACAAGCGGTAGAATCTTTTGAAAGAGGTGTCTTATGTCCAAAAAACAAACCTTTACAGCCGTCATCCAAAACGCGAGCGGAGCGAGTGGAGGCGGCGCGTTCGTGGAAGTGCCATTCGACGTGGAAGAGGCCTTTGGCTCGAAGAAGCCCAAGGTCAAGGCGATGATCGAACGAGTCCCGTATCGAGGCTTGCTGGTCCGCATGGGTGGACCCAATCACATGCTGATCATCCTCAAGGGAATCCGCGAACAGATCGGCAAAACATTTGGTGATGAAGTAAAGGTCACAGTTGAGCCAGATACCGAGCCGCGCCTGATCGAAATCCCAAAGGATTTGATGAAGGAATTGAAAAAGGATATGGAAGCCAAAGCCTTTTATGACAGGCTCTCCTACACACACCAAAGGGAATATGTGACCTGGGTCAACGATGCTAAAAAGGAAGAGACGCGCCAGAGCCGGATCGTCAAAACAATCGAAATGTTGAAAAAGGGAAAGCGCGGCGTTTAAACGACTGGATGATGGAGGTAACGAGTGAAGAGACGCGGGCAAAGCACATTGACAAACCGATTGAAATATTCCAGCAGGGCAAATCACAACCCGAAACCTGTTGAACCCGTGCAGACCTGGTTGCAATTATCCAGGGGAAACAAGATCATCCTGCCGCCGAGATTTCGCCATGAAAACGTGCGCGCCGCCGATAGCCTGGTTGAATATTGCGTAAATACCTTTAGCGAAAAGGGACAAGTGGTCTTCGATCCGTTTGCGGGTTATGGCACCACATTAATCATTGCCGATGAAATGGGACGGATCGGATATGGAATTGAATTCAGCAAGGAAAAGGCCAACTATGTACAGGGACTGCTCGAACATCCGCAGCACTTGATCCATGGTGACTCTCGCAAACTAACAGATTATGAATTGCCACCCATTGATCTATGTCTTACATCACCGCCCTATACGAATGCGAGCGACACCGAAAATCCATTTGTTGACTACAGACAAAAGGGATTCGACTATCCATCTTATTTGCAGGAAATGGGCAACATCTTTTCACTGGTAGCCCAAAAGATGAAACCTCTGAGTCATCTGGTGATCGAAGCCTCGAACTTGAAAAAGAACGGAGATGTCACCACGCTTGCCTGGGATATAGCGCGCGAAGTGTCGCGGGTTTTCCACTTCGAAGGGGAAACCATCATCGGCTGGGATGAATATGGCTACGGCTATAATCACAGCTATTGTCTGGTCTTTTCCAAAGCATAAGGAGCCGCTATGCTTCTCAAAGATTACCTCCGCGAACTTTATGAGTACAACTACTGGGCGAACAAACGTTACCTCGCAGTGGCCGAAACACTAGCCCAGGAACAACTCTTCCGCAAACAGGGACACAGTTGGGACAGCATCCACGCGGTGCTGGTGCACATGCTGAGCTCGGAACGCATGTGGCCGCAGCGCTGGCGCGGCGAAAAAGGGACATTTCTCGACCCGAAGGATTTCCCCGACGCGGCATTTATTCGTGAGTATTGGGTGGATATTGAAAAGAACATGCGCGCTTTTGTTGCAGAGCAAACAGAAGAGTCACTGCTACGCAATGTGTCATACACCAATCCCAAAGGCGAGACGTTCACATTGCCGTTGTGGGAGATGATGGTCCAGCCGCCGAATCACAACACGCATCATCGCGGGGAACTCGCAGCGATGTACGCGTTGATGAATATTCCTCACCCTGAGGATGAGATCGTGCAATACTTCCTGATCAAGAGCGGACAGAGAAAGGAATAGATGATTGCACATCGTCCCGAAGGTTTATCATCAGCACGTCAAATCATTTGCGGGAATCCTTCGGGACGTTTTGTATAGATAAGAGAATCAATGAAACCGGCCCTCGCGTTTCCCTTGAACGATCCCGATGGGACGATGTTCCATCATTTGCTGGCCATCCTGCCCGACTTGAAGGAGCACTTTGAACGCGCCTACATCTGCCCGCCTCTTTCCACGCTTCAGCATGTCGAAAACATGCGCCAATTACAAGCTGATGATTTCTTTACGATCTTTCCCATAAACCGACAGTTGCAAATCGGCGAACATTTCAATTATCTTTATCAACTTGCCGCGGAGACAGCGCAGACTGACCAGATCATTCATCTGTGTTATCTGGACCGCATCGCGTTCGCTCTGGAAGGCAAATATAGAAATGAGTTCCTCGCGGACATCGACCCGCTTTCCGTTCGCGATGTACCTCTCCTCTTTCAGCGTTCGCAAATGGCCTGGGAGACTCATCCGCAGAACTACCGCGACCTCGAGGGAATTGTTACAATCGTTGGACGGAATCTCTTCGGCAGGGAATTGGATTACGCCTGGTGCCATATCGCCGTCCGCGCGCGACAATTGCGCGAGATCATGTCTCTCGTGAAAAATTCCGACTTAAGCATGGTCGCTGAGATGATCTTTTATATGCAGGTTGAAATCCGGACCCGCGATGTCGATTGGCTGGCGTGGGAGGATCCATTCATTTGTGGGCAGGATGAAAATAAACTCCGGCGGGATCGCGAAAACAGCCTGGAGGAAACAAACAAGCGACTCAAATACGTTTTGCCCATGATCGAAACACTTACAAGACTCTCAAAGAACGGAAGGAACTGATAAAATGCCGGGGCTTGCCGCAATTATTGCAGTACTCGATAAAGGAAAAATACTCCTCACCAAGCGCGAAGACTTTGAAGTGTGGTGCCTGCCGGGTGGTGGAGTGGAGGAAGGTGAATCACTGGCAGACGCTGCGATCAGGGAAGCGAAGGAGGAAACCGGCATCGACGTGGAGTTGACGCGTCTGGTCGAAGTCTATTCGCGGATTGGCGGCATGTGGAATGATGTACATGCCGTTCTTTTTGCGGCGAAACCGGTTGGAGGCGCGTTAAAGATCCAGATGGGAGAGACCGTTGAAGTTGCTTATTTCGCCTTCGAAGAGTTACCGGATGAGCTGCTTTTTGGGCACAGGAAACGAATTATGGATGCCATCCATCAAGTCAGCGGAATTGTTGTGAAACAGGAACTTAACCTGCCTATGGAAGACAAACCCTCAAGACAGGAACTCTATGGATTGAGAGACCAATCGGGTCTATCTCGGCAACAGTTTTATTTGGATCGCATTGCACAGGCAGAGATCAAGGAAATCGTCGAAGTGGGTATTATATGAATACAAAACAGCCAAAATGGATCGAGTGGGCGCAGGAAATCTTCTCGATGAGTCAGGCTGGGCTGACGTATAGTCAAAATCCCTTCGATATCGAGCGATATAAACGCTTGCAGGAAATCACTGCCGAGATGATCGCCAGCCAGTCAGAGTTGGAGAGGGAATCTGTACTGGCAAGCTTCTCCATGCAGGCAGGATATATCACGCCAAAAATTGATGTGCGCGGCGCGGTCATACGTGATGGGAAAATATTGCTGATCCAGGAACGCATGGATGGCAGGTGGGCCATGCCGGGTGGCTGGGCAGAGCTTGGAAACGCGCCCGCATCTGTTGCCGAACGTGAAGTCTGGGAGGAGAGCGGATATCGCGTCAAAGCCGAAAAGGTGATTGCCGTGATCGATGCAAACCGCATTCAACCCATGGAGTTCTATCACGCCTACAAGATCATCTTTTGGTGCAGGCTGTTGGATGGCGAACCCCGTACAAGCTATGAAACGTTGGCAGTGGATTTCTTCGACCCGCATCAACTGCCGCCGCTTTCGAGTTATCGTACAAACGAAAGCATGATCCGGGAAGTCTTTGCGCATCTACAAGACCCGGCTCGTCCCACGGCGTTCGACTAATGTATAAATCCCTTCGCTCACTCCTCTTCCGCCTCGAGCCTGAAACCGCGCATCATCTCACGCTTCGGTTAATACGCCTCGCCGGGAACTTTCCTCTTTCACGTTGGCTCCTCACACAGTACTATAAAGCGCCATCCAAACTTGTTCAGGCATTTGGATTAACATTCAAAAACTCCATTGGACTCGCTGCCGGCTATGACAAGGATGCTGTTGCCGTCCAGGGACTCGCTGCCCTGGGCTTTGGTCATGTGGAAGTGGGGACGGTCACTCCCCGGCCTCAGCCTGGCAACCCGCGCCCGCGCCTCTTCCGCCTCCTGGAGGATGAAGCCGTGATCAACCGCATGGGATTTCCGGGCCGCGGTTCTGAATTTGTGCAAATGCAACTCAATCCATATCTCCGCAGCAGCCTCCTTGAAAAGTATTTTGGCTTTGTGCCACCTTTCAAAAAGAATACGCAGCGCATGATTCAAAAAGGTGATTTGATCCTGGGAATCAATCTTGGGAAAAACAAGGAAACTCCCAACGAGGAAGCCGTATTGGATTATTTGGAGTTGTTGCAAAACTTCGCTCCTTACGGTGATTATTTGGCCATCAACATCAGTTCACCGAATACCGTTGGACTCCGTCAACTACAGGGACGCGTTGCATTGGAAGGTTTACTTACACAACTGGACCTCCAGCGAAAACTGGAGGAGAAATCACTGGAGAAGCGTCTTCCGCTTCTCGTCAAGCTTGCACCTGATCTCAGCGGAGAGGAATTGGATGAAGCGGTTGATGTGATCCTCAATACACACATGGACGGCATCATCGCCACGAATACAACCCTGGCTCGCGAAGGACTCCGATCAAACTATCGGGGCGAAT
>JBGPNQ010000100.1:0-15202 GCA_041487615.1 Anaerolineae bacterium | reverse complement strand
TGGAAACCCACGCGCATCGGCATCCGCCAATTGATGGTAAGTATCGTGTGGATGATTTTATTCATCGTCACCTGGAGGTCCTAATGGACGAGCTTAAATGGGAAAAACTCACTGAAGTACAGGGTCGCCTTGAAGCGGAGTTCATCAAGAGCTACTTGGAGTCCCAGGATATTGAAGTTGAATTGTTTCAGGAATCGGTGGGACATCATATCTATCCTGTGACGATTGACGGGCTTGGGCGCGTGCAGATTTTTGTGCCAAAGGAACAGGCACAGGACGCAAGAAAACTTCTGGACGAGTATACGAACGCAAAAGAATGATCACCGGAATCAATTCGCAAAAGGAGTGAGAGAGGATGAATTTCGATTTAACAGAAGAACAAAAGGTCTGGAAGAAAACCGTTCACGATTTCGTTGCGAGAGAGGTTCAGCCAAAGGCCCATGAAGTGGATGTGAGCTATGAGTTCAATTGGGAAGCCACTCGCAAGATGGGCCCGCTCGGATTGCTGGGGCTAAACATTCCCGAAGAGTACGGCGGCGCGGGCGTGGATGCCGTCAGCGCGGCGATTGCGCTCGAAGAAATAGGATGGGGATGCGGTTCCACGGCACTCGCAATTGCTGCACACAACGGGCTGGGTACAACGCCCATCGTTCTCTATGGAAGCGAAGAACTCAAGCGCAAGTGGTTGCCCCTGATCGCGAGTGGACAAAACAGGCTTGCGTCCCTCGCTCTTACCGAGCCAGGAGCTGGTTCCGATCTGCAGGGCGGCGTCGTGACGATAGCAGTGAAAGACGGGGAAGAGTGGGTCATCAACGGCGCAAAGATGTGGTGTACCAACGCCTCCATTGCGGAATACATCATCACCCTCGTCCGCACAGACCCGACTGGCGGCTCGCGATCATTGAGTCAAATACTTGTGCCGACGAATACGCCCGGGCTGAAGATCGGTCCCGCCGAAAAGAAGATGGGACTTCACGGCTCCCCCACTCATGCAGTGACCTATGAAGATGTGCGCGTTCCACTTGGCAATCTGATTGGCGAGGAAGGCAAGGGATTGCAACAAACACTGGCCACTCTCGACGGCGGACGCATTGGAATTGGAGCCATCTCCCTCGGACTTGCTCAAGCTGCCTTTGAGCACGCGGTCAATTATGCCCGCGAACGGAAGGCCTTTGGGAAACCCATCGCCGAACAACAAGCCATCCAATGGATGTTAGCTGATGCGGCAACAGAAATTGAAGTTGCCCGCAATATGCTCTACAAAGCCGCATGGCTGAAAGAACAGGGACGTAATTACAATAAGGAAGCCGCGATGGCCAAGATGTACGCCACTGAAATGGCGGAACGCGTTTGCCGCAATGCGATCCAGATCCACGGCGGGTATGGCTACTCGAGTGACTATCCCGTTGAACGCATTTATCGCGATGCCCGCCTGATGACCATTGGCGAAGGGACAAGTGAAATTCAACGATTGGTCATCTCACGACATGTCCTGGCAATGGAATAAAGAGAAAGGCGACCCTTTGAACGGTCGCCTTTCTCTTATGGTGGTTGATTCTTTATTTGGCCGAAACATTTGAAAACACCAACACCATCCCATTGTTTGTAATTGCCAGTGTTTGATCTTCAATTTCAAATTCAGCAGTGCCGCTGAGGACCTGAGTTACCATGCTTTCCTGATTCATGCGGGCATCCTCGCATGCCATCAAAGTGGATGCAACATCGCTGAACGAGACCTCTTTTTTATCCACCTGATATTTTCCACCTAGAGAATTGCAGCCTCCATTCCCTGTCAAAGTTCCATCGCCCCCGAATGTCAGGGTAGCCTCCGCACCGCTCAGCGCGGGATTCATGGATTCCACCGGACCATAAGCCACCAATTTCCAATCGCCGATTAATGCTGAAGACCCCGATTGCGATGTGCAAGCCGAGCAGACCACAATAAATATGATTAAGAGGGGCAAATATTTCTTCACGTATTATCTCCTGACTTGAGATTCATCCAATCGACGTTTTCAGACGTAAAAAGTTCCTCGATCAAGTTTCGAGAAGGCGATTGCAGTGCAATGTCTCGCCGGGAAATGGCAATCATGCGGCAGTGATCGCCAGGTCTGAACCTAGAAGGAGACGCAGAGCGGTATCCCAATTACGTGATAAATCCGGCTTACCCGCCGACAGTGATCAAATCTTTGATGCGCTCGTAGGTGCCGGGTCCAATTCCACTGACGTTGATAATATCTTCAGTGCTGACGAATGGACCGTTGGCATCGCGGTACTCGATGATCTTTTGTGCAGTCGTCGGACCAATTCCGGGAAGTGATTCGAGTTCAGACTGGGATGCAGTGTTGATATCGATCAGCTCGGTTGTTGTTGTAATAACTTGCTCTTCGGGCGTGGCAAGCACGGGTGACGAGCCCTGGATATAGGGAATATCAAGCTTCTGTCCGTCTTCGAGGGGGGCAGCCAGGTTGATATCGGTCTTTTCAGCTTCCGCGAGAAACCCTCCCGCCGCGGAAATCCCATCCTGCACGCGTGCGCCCTGAGGAAGCGCATACACCCCCGGACGCGGTACGGCACCGGTGATGTGTACCACGATCGGTTTGTCAGTTGGAACGGGTCGCAGAGTCACCGCTTCCCCGCTTGGGTTCCGTGCAATGATCCAGACCAGAGCAGCAAGGAATAACCCCAACAATATGCCTGAAGCCATGTAAAGAACAGATTTTAGGTTTTGCATTGCGGTAATTTTACTTCAACTTCATCACAGACATGCCATCACCCTCATTCCATCTGGCGACCGCTTCCACCCATCCTGCCAATCTGCTGAGACGCTGAAAATAGCGCGGCATTTCATCATACGAGATCTCCACAAATCCGAACTTCGCATAGAGCTGCACGAGTTTGGAACGGCAGGTGAGGTATAGTGGGCGCGGACCATCTTTCAGCAGGTACTCGATGACAGCCCGCGCCAAACCCTGACCGCGATACTGGGGCCTTACTGCGATCGAAGCCAGTTCGTGGATGTCTCTCCCGTGGGGCTTGATCTGCCCTGTAGCGATGATCTGATCCTGTACATCCACGGCGACGATGAAACGCTTCCAATCCAGGTCCATCGGGTTGATCCTGACTGCCTGAATCAGGTCACGGATAGCGCGGGATTCTGCTTCCCGCGCAGGGCGAAGGTTGAATTCAGCCATTTAATTTCAGGTAAGTTATAGTGTACCTGCAAATTGTAGGAACTGACCAATATCTTCATGGAAACAAGGATAAACGATTGTGGAAAATCGTCTGCAACCTAATGGGCAGATTTCCGTCCTGTATACGATCACATCCTCGGAGCGAAACCTTATGAATAAACGATTTTCTGTTCTCCTGACTGTCCTTGCCGTACTGACAGTGTTTACAACCAGTGCATTCGCGGCGCCTGCAGGCAAATACGTCAGCCTGCTAAGCATGAACTATCATAACGGCGGGATCACGCTCTTATTTGAAACCTCTGGTTTATCCAGGGCGGATCTCAAAAATAACTCCTTCTACGCGAATTCAAATACACAGAAGATGTTTTGTAATTTTGTCGATCATACGACCACCGTGCGTTGTACGGTTTCCAAGGCGCTTGCCGGGATGAGCTTCCACGCCACCCTTGCAGGCTTCGGATTCTTGGGAGAGCTACCAAATGCTCCGTTCAAGCTTGTCTGCACCGCTGGAGAAATTGTCTGGTACACAATAAATTTGTATCGGGACGGCGAACTCATAGATTCTGGGGATATGCCAGCCCATGTTTGGAAAGAACTGGTTGGCACAGGTATTCTTGAGGAGTTGTCCAGCGCAGGAATCCATGCTGAGATCGCCGCCGCATTCTGCGCCGCGGACATCAGTGCGGCGCAATAGCTCGTTTGAGTAACAATTTCACGCGCTGACTGCCACTAAAGGTGCCGGATTTCTGGCATCTTTCCATTTTATTTGCAATAATTAGTGGTCCACACACAATTGCGCTTATACAATTCCCGCGGCAACTGCGATAATGAACGTGGCAATGAACCAATGAATTAGGAATGGCCAGAAAAAGGATTTCGTCCTGTACGCGACCCAGCCGAAGGCAAAACCGCCGAAAATCGTGGAAAGAGTCTCCACCTCCGGTTTGCTGATGTGAGCCAGGGCAAACGGGACGGCCTGCAGCCATATCGCTTCGGGGCCGAATCTGCGCGCGTAGGCAAACAAAATCCAGCCCCGGAAGAAAAACTCCCAGCCGATCAAATCAAGGAACGTTGTCCACGGCAAGCCAATCGTTTGCGACTTGTAATAATCATGCATGGATGCATCACCATGACCCAGGTAATAAATGATTGGAGCCATGAAGAGAACGCCGCAAGCAGTCAGCAGAATCCCAGCTTTCCAGTCGCCGAGGGTGAAACCAAAGTCTTTGGGATTTTCGCGGAAGATAACGGCGATCAATATTAACGGAACCATGAGATAGAGAATGACACGGTCCCAGTATTTATGCGGAGTCAGACTGTGATAGTAATCGACCATCAGAAGCAACGTGGATGCAATCGTGATGGTGACAACTTTCCAATCGAAGTGAAGTTTTTCGCCGAGGAGGTAATTCATGGATGGCAATTCGCTTGCAGGGGCCAGCAATCAATAGGGAAAATACGATTGGTTTCCATTTGGCCCTAATAGCTGTGTTATTTTTTCTTCATCACGCGTAAGCTCAAAATTCCAATTCACAAGCAGGAGAATTGCAGCAGAGATCGCAATGATGACAACAAACCTGCCCTTCTGTGATTCATTCCATCGGACTCGAAGTGGCACAAGTCCGTTGACCCGGACCTGTGCAGCAAGGATGGCGATATACGGGATCAGCGCAAGGTGAAAGCGATCTTCGGAGAGAATCAATATATGCGGCAGAAGATAACCGATCAACAACAGCCCGAGTAGAATATGCTCCGGATTCCAACGCAGAAAGGAGAGTCCGAGCGCGGCAAAGGTGGCGATAAAGACAAAGGGCAGGAGTAAAATCGCTGCAATCGTCAGCAGCCAGGGACGTGGAATGTAGCCAAGTATGTTATTTGAGTAAAAATACATCAGGACGCGTTTCTCAAGCCCAAAGAAAAAGCCGAGCCTGTTGAATGCCAGCGAAAATAATCGTTCAGGGTGGGCCCGGATGAACCCAATCGCTTTTTGTGTCCCAATCCTGTCGCGTTGAGCGTCATCGAGAATGGTCAGCAGATCGAGGGATGGCCCGAAGACAAATGATCCGTCACCTTTGGGATGATAGCCGAGATATAAGTTATAACCCATCGATGTTTCGATACCTGTAAGTTTGTGGTGCAGCAAAGAATTGCGGACGATCCACGGCGCAATTAGTAGAAGAAAAGAAAAGAGAGCGGGGAATGCTTGTTTTCGTTGAATGAAAAACAGAAGGCAGAACGCAGAGAAGGCAAAGGGGAGAATGACAGAACGAGTGAGGGCGGTGAGACCGAGGAAAAGTCCGGAAAGCAGGAGGCGGAACGCAGCCGGCTTTTCAATGGATTGCAGGAGAAAGAGGAAAGAAGCCAGTAGTAAAACAAAAAATGGATTCTCGGTTCCGAGTCCAAGAGGATAGACCAACAACATGGGATAGCAGGCGACGATCCAGGCGGAAATTCTTGCGGCTCTTTCATGATTCTCCCCGCCCTTCGACAAGCCCAGCGTATCGCTTTCATTTTTCAAGGGAGAATTAAGAGAAAAGAGTCGTTGCGCCACCCAATACGTCAACGGCGCGAGCGGCGCTCCGAATAAGATGGCCTGTGTCAGACGGGCCGCAAAGAAACGCGAGAAACCTGTCCCGCTGAAAAAATAAACAATGGCAAGAAAGGCCGGATACAAAGGCGCGCGAAAGGATGTGGGAATACCGCGGATGGGGTCGTACTCTTTAACGGAAGACAGGTCAAAGTCCACGAATGATGCCAGCTGGTTTAGATCCTGTTGTGCATACCAGCGGAATCCGTTCCCCGATGCGATGCTGCGCGCCAGCATGTCATATTGGAACATATCGTCGAGTCCGATTCCCAGTCCGCACGCAGCAATGACAGGGATCAGGCGCAACACAAGTGCAACGATGAAAATCCGAAATGCAAAGGCTCTGCTGCTTGTCTCATAACGAACCGGACTTTTCAACTTCATTTGCAGGTTGAGATTCAAAATGTAAGCCTTATCATCCATGTGGCACTTTAAAAACCCAAACACGGATTGCAGTGAATTTTACATTCATCTCTGCAATCCGTGTTCGATGTTTTGTCGCCGCATCCGGCGGCTCGAATTAGGCTGTGAGCTGCGCTCTGGTTTTGACAGCTTCGATGCGTCTTGCGAGATACGGCATAAAATAGCCGTCATATTTCTCCCATAATTCCGGGCGAGACCAATCGCTGCCTTTGACTCGTCCGCGGCATTTCTCGCTTCCGCAATAGCAGTCGAACTCATCGTAGGCCGATCCGTCGCACATGGCGTAGTCAAAATTGAGTTCCTCGCCCGCGTGGATGTCGCGCATGGCGACCAATCCAATCTGACCACTAAAGCCGACATTGGGCTCACAGGAGTGGTTGAAACAATCGGTGGGTTCCAAAGGCAGGGGCGCTTCGAGAAAATAACCTTCCTCGATCTGGAGGATGCGCTGCGTGAAGAATTGCATATTGGGGTCAAGCTCGTCCGCTGCCACAATACGTCCTCCCCACAGGCATATCAACTCACCCTTCTTGATCGGCTCGCGGGCAAACACGCCGCATCCGCCTTTCTCTTCGAACTCGCCCGAGTCGCATTTCGGGTTCAGATGGGAATAAAACTGACCGGTCATTCTTTCCTTTCGTTTTGGTCCACACTGCCGCGTCGCGGCGTGCTTCGCCTGTGAGGGCCTTTCGCCCAGAATAATCTTTGGCGTCCAGCGCCAAAGCGATAACGCGATTTTTTGCCACAGAGACTCTGAGACGCAGAGAAAATCTATTTCCCTCTGTGACTACGTGACTTTATTATCCCCGTTAGGGGACCGTGGCGAGTCCTGAATTTTTGCAAACAAAAACAGCCAAAGCACAACAGCTCTGAACCACTGTGTTGACTGCACTCGAGTTAAGCAGTCCCGCCGCCTCACCAGGTATGAGCTGGAGGGCGGCGGAAGCCAGATTTTATTCGTGGCGTATTCTATAAAATGAGCACAAGCATTTCTTCATTCACACTCGTGCGAGTTTCGCAATAGAAATCTCCTTGTTAGATTGGACGCAATTGTAACGGGTAATCCTGTGATGTCAATCTTTTGGAATAAGAATCTTGTAATCTTCTTGGATGAATTTGAGGTTGCCCTACCATATCGTTGGGAGAGCGATAACCAGAAGCAATCTCCGATCAAGCGGCGTGAGGCGCTCGAAGAATTAGGCTCGCTGAACGGGAGATTGTGTCGCCACGGCGCCACGGCGGCGCTTCGCCTCCGGCTCGCAATGACGCAGAATTCTCTATTTACTTCCGCCTTCCGTGTCCGAACTTTCTGCCGAGATTCTCTGCGCAAAGAATATCGGAAGGAACGTTATTAGAATCACGATCGTTGCAACTACGTTCGTGACGGGCCGATCACGCGGGCGGACCAGCTGGCTGAAGATCCAGATTGGCAGCGTGGATTGTTGTCCCGCGGTAAATGTCGTCACGATGACTTCATCGAATGAAAGCGCGAATGCGAGCATACCGCCTGCCAGGAGCGCCGTTCCAATGTTTGGCAAAACCACATGGCGAAATGTCTGAAAGGAATTTGCACCCAGATCCATCGAGGCTTCGATCTGTGAACCGGACATCCTTCGAAACCGCGCCAGAACGTTGTTATATACCACGACCACACAAAAGGTTGCATGACCGATGACGATGGTCCAATAGGAAAATGGAATGTTCAGGGTGCCGATCGCGGAACGGAGGGCAATACCCGTCACAATACCCGGCAACGCCAGCGGCAGGATGAGCAAAAATGAAACCGACTCCTTGCCAAAGAAGTTACCGCGATAGACCGCCGCGGCCGCAAGAGTACCGAGCACCAACGCGGCAACAGTCGCGACCGTTGCCACTTGGACCGATAGTCTCAGAGCAGCCCAAAGGTCTGCGCGGTGAAGCGCCTCGCCAAACCATTTGGTTGTCAAACCAGGCAGTGGAAAGGTGTATGTCGCTTCATCTGTTGTAAAAGCATAGAGCAGGATAATCAGCAATGGCACATGCAGGAAGAGCAGTCCGGCGATCGCGCTGAGAGTCAGTCCGAGCGGGGCTTTGTCGGTGAAGGATTTTTTAGAGCGCATCGAAAGCTCCCAGTTTGCGGGCGATCAACAGATAGGCAATCATGATAAGGACAGGTCCCATCGTCATTGCCGCGGCCAGTGGAATATTCCCCGCCGTGCCTTGATAGGAGTAGACCGCCTGCCCGATGAAGAATTTCGAGTTGCCAAGTGTCTGTGGGACAATAAAATCGCCGAGTGTGAGTGAGAATGTAAAGATCGACCCTGCTACAACACCCGGAAAAGCCAGCGGCAGAATCACGTTGCGGAAAGTCTGCGCGGCATTGGCGCCGAGATCACTCGAAGCTTCCAGCAATGATTTCGGTACGCGCTCCAATGCCGTTTGAATGGGGACGATCATGTACGGCAGCCAGATGTAACAAAATGCGATGAACATTCCGATCGGCGAAAGCGAAAGTGAGGAACCACCGATCGCAGGAATGGAAAGCAGGCGGTCCAGGATAAATTGAAGTCCAAATAAATTAAAGAACCACGAAATAATACCTTCCTTCGCCAGGATCAACTTCCAGGCATAGACACGCACGAGATAGCTGGACCAAAGCGGCAACGTCACTGCGATGTATAGATACGTTTTCGCTTTGGGCGATGCATAACGTGCGATGTAATAGGCAAGCGGAAATGCAACGATCGTATCGGCAATTGTCACTGCCATAGCCATGCCCGCCGTGCGTCCAAAGATACCGAGGTTGGTTGGAGAAATGAGCTGTGCGTACGTACGCAGAGTAAATTGATGGACGACCAGGCCCGTAAATTCCTCCAGATAAAAGAAACTATTAATTAAAAGGGCAAATAACGAACCCAGATATACGACGAGCATATAAATCATCGGCGGACCCAGCAACAGGGCCAGGATTAGTTTCGGACGCCGATACAGGTATGTGGAAGCGCGGTTCAGCATCCTAGCCTCCCACGTGACTGATGTGATCTTTATGCCACTGCAAGCGGACCTTTTGTCCTTTGGCAGATAATACATCCATGGATGTCGTTTTCAGGTTTTGCTCCACGACAACCACGTCACCCCCGCCATCGATCTCTACCAGATAGCGTGTGAACAAGCCAAGATAGACGACATCCCGTATCACGCCTTCCACAGAAACCATTTCCTTTTCAGGCTTACCATCCGAGGAACCCAGATGGATCTTCTCGGGCCGCACCGAGAACATCTGCTCTGAGCCGGTGATCCGTTTGGCCACTTCGCCGCTGATGAGGTTCGAGGTACCGACAAACCCCGCCACAAATGGAGAGGCGGGGCGTTCGTAGACGTCAGCTGGAGTGCCGACCTGCTCGATCTTGCCCTCGCTGAAAACTGCAATGCGGTCACTCATCGTCAAGGCTTCATCCTGATCGTGAGTAACAAAGATAAATGTAATCCCTACACGTTTCTGAATGGACTTGAGTTCCACCTGCATTTGCTGACGCAGCTTGAGGTCTAGCGCGCCGAGAGGCTCGTCCAGGAGGAGAACCTTGGGATGGTTGATCAGGGCGCGGCCGAGAGCGACGCGCTGGCGCTGTCCACCGGAAAGTTGGGAAGGCTTGCGATATCCGAATCCCGGCAGGCGGACGAGATCGAGCATTTCATCCACCTCTTTGTTGCGTTCCTTTTTCGGGACCCCTTTGATCATCAAGCCATAGGCGATATTGTCCTCGATGGTCATGTGAGGAAACAGGGCATAATCCTGAAACACAGTATTGACGCTTCGTTCATAGGGAGGCAGGTCTGAGACATCCTGCCCGTACAGAAAAATATTCCCACTGGTCGGCCGGTCAAAGCCCGCGATCATGCGCAGACAGGTGGTCTTCCCCGAACCGGACGGACCCAGCATGGAAAAAAATTCGCCATCCCAAATCTCGAGATTGACATTATCCACGGCTTTCACTTCCCCAAAGTGACGACTCACATTTTCAAAACGAATGGCAGGTGTTGTCATGCGGCAATGGCTCCGGACCCCCTCCCGACCTCCCCCAAATCCGACTGAAGTTCGTCGGATTTGGGGGAGGTGCCCGCAAGGGCGGAGGGGGCCAACGCTCCCTTATATGATCTTACTGACTGATGATTCCCACATAGGCTTCAACCCATTTGCTGTACGGAACGCATCCGCCTTTGCCATCGCTGCATTGTGCGGTCGGTGTGCGCCAGAACCAGATGGTATCGAAATTGTCATAGCCATTGGTCGAACAACCCGTATCAGTCAACAACTCGTCGCCCTTACATGCGGCAGGCACGGAGGGGACGGAACCAAACCACGCAGCAAGGTCACCCTGCAGCTTCGGGTTTAATGACCACTCCAGCCACTTGTACGCGCAGTTCGGATGCGGTGCATCCACGTGCATCATGGTGGTATCCGCCCAGCCGGTCGCACCTTCCACAGGGAATGCAGAGCCGATCGGTGCCTTATCATATTGCAGCAGGTTCACCTGGAACGGCCAGGAACCGGAAGCAACAACGCCTTCGTTCTTGAAATCATCCATCTGGACATATGCATCGTGCCAGTAGCGGCTGATCAAGGCCCGCTGGCTCTTGAGCAAGTTCACCACGGCATCGAACTGCGGCTGGGTGAGGTCATAGGGATTCTCGATCCCCAGGTCGGGCTGGTGATACTTCAAATACAGCGCCGCATCTGCAATGTAGATCGGTCCATCGAAGGCTTCGACGCGTCCCTTGTTGGATTTGCCATCGGGCAGATTCATCTCTTTAAAAGTAATATCCCATGAGGTGGGCGGAGTCGTGAACACGTCGGTGTTGTACATGAGGATATTCGGTCCCCATTGATAAGGAACACCATAGTGGACTCCATCAACCGTGTGCCATGGAGCATTCTGCAGACGTTCATCCACCGTTTTCCAGGAAGGGATCAAATCAACATTGATGGGCTGGACTTTTCCTGCAGCGATCAGGCGATTGGAAGCGTCACCCGATGCAGTGACAAGATCGAATCCACCCTGGTTCATCAACGTCACCATCTCATCGGAGGTGGCGGCGACTTTGTTTGTCACCTTACACTGGGTCTGTTTCTCGAACTCGGTCACCCAGTCATAGGCCTTATCGGTCTCGCCGCGCTCGATATATCCCGCCCATGAGATGATGGCGACCTCCCCTTCACCTGCCCCGATCTTGGTCAACATCTTGCTGGTTGCGGCATTTCCGCCACAAGCGGAAAGCACTACGCTTGCAAGTGCAAGCACTGAAACCAAAACAAACCACTTCGACTTCATGATTCTCTCTCCTTGGGAATTTTTGTTGGTCGAAAATAACAGGTTGCTGGGAGACGTTTGTCGCTTTGCGAAAGACCACCTCCTTCTCTATATACTGAATAGGTACACCAATCCAACTATTTGCGAAGTGCCGCATCAAGAGCTAGCCAAGCTTCGAATTTGGATTTCGCCTAATTACGATAAAGCCCGGTTAGCAATGAAACACGCGGCAGATACGGCTTAACTGTTTCAATTATATGAAATTAGAGAGTGGAAAGCAATTGCAATTTTCCGATAAGGACACATTCCTCCTTATTTCACCGATTCGATGTCATAGGTGATGATTTGGCAGGAAATGCTGACTTTTATACTCGTACCGCAACTTTGTTAAGCTGTAATGTATTTCGTTACATCCCGGTCGACAATCTTCAAAGCAACCCTACAACTTCATGTTGTTGCGACTAGCAACCAAATATATATGATAAGGTCGTGCAAAAAGGAAATTATCAAATCAGAACATTAAATCTATTGACTTCAATTTCTAAAATGAGTACCATGTAGTCGAGAAGATTGTGTAACAAATCACAAGAAAATTGGATTTCTCTGCTGGGGGAAAGTGAATACCCAGCGCAAAGCCAACATTCAATACAATCAGGGGCGGTTCCTGGTTGCAAACCATTCGGGAGGAAGAGATGTTTGCATGCAAACCACGGATAGAAATTGTTACTCGCATTTTGTTGATCGCGGTAGTCTTACTCAACGCGCTGGCGACCGAGGCAAGCACGGCGAGTGCCAAACAACCTTTGGGTGATGAGCAATCTGCTTTGCGGGCTGCGCTGATTGCAGGCAATGTTGGCGCTGTTCCACAAGTCACTGAGACAACAACACCTGTACCTACAGGGACAGAAATCACGACAGCTACGGAGACTATGCCGCCCACTCCACAAGAAACACCAACTCCAATATTGACAGAGACAGCCACACTCAAGCCGAGCAGCACACGGATGGCGTCCCAAACAGTAGTGCCCGCAAGTGCAGCCTCTGGACTCTCTGTCAAATTCCATGCAACTCCTGAGCAGATGACAACAGGAGATCACGTAGTTTTCACCCTGGAAGTCCTCAACAATAGCAAAGCTGCTGTAGCTGGATTGCGGTTCTCAGATACTCTTCCCGATTTTTTGGACTACGTCGAAAGTGCCGATAAGAAGTTGTCCTTTGATTCAACGACGCGCACGGTGTCCTGGACAACGGAAAAGGGGTCCGCGCTGTTGCCGGGGGCATCGATTAGCTTGCAATATTCAGTTCTGGTGGGAGAGGTTCCAGAAAATACCGAGATCATAGATAAGGCCAGTGTAAGTGCAGATGGGTTCGGCGAGCCGCTGGCTGTTGAAACTACCCTCCTCTCAAGCGGTCAAGGAAATACCATCACATTATTAGATTCAAAAGGTGGAAAGGCAACAGGACTGGATGGGCATGTTCTGCTGAGCCTTCCTGAAAACGCACTCGATGCACCGAAGGCGGTAGCGGTTCGCACTCTGGCGCAGGATTTTACGAAGGATGGAGAACCCTGGTTACAATTTGAGCTTGAAATTCGCACGCCTCAGGCAGAACAGATAACATCTTCTGAAAATGATAAGTCCGTTGCGTTGCAGTTGGATGAGGGAAAACTCGATCGGCCGGTCGAGCTTACCGTAAATTTCAACCAAATCATTGATATGGCCGAAATGGGTGCAGAACAGGCTCCCGTCCTTGTAACGCTGGATGAGGACTCAGGCACATGGGTCAGGATGCCCCTGAAAAGTGTTGACCCCAAAGCAAATGAGATTACGGCGGAACTGACCCACTTTTCTACATGGGGTGTGGGCTTCGGCCCCTCCTTCCCGGATGATGGCTCTGGTGTTTTGCTGTTTGACCAGCCATATAGCTCTCTATTCACAGGCACTGCAGAATATTCCATACCTATTTGGACACCTCCGGGCCGAAATGGCATGGCTCCCGCTCTGGCACTTTCCTATTCGAGTGGTACGGCAAATGGAATCCTGTCTGATATACAAGCGCCGTGGGTGGGAATGGGATGGAGCATGGATTCGGTCGAGATCGCCCGCAGGATCACGACTGGAGGATGCAGTTCGTGTCCCGGCGACCCCTATGGTTACGCAAATAAGTTCCTTCTGCTCTTCAACGGTACCGGCTATGAACTGGAGCCTGAGGGGTCGGGAGGCCGCTTTCATACAGAGTCGGAAAGCTTCCTATATATACAGAGACACAATGATTCTCTGGGAAATAACAGCCCCGCAGCACTGAATGCGACCGGCGAATGGTGGGAGGTGGTGGAAAAAGATGGCACACGCTGGCGGCTGGGCTGGAAAACCGATTCAGAACAGCTCGCACCCATGAGGGGCTATCCGGGTGCCGCAACAGGAGCATGGGCAGCCGTGGGTTATGCAGGACATGCTACGAATGTTGTCGCGGGGCGCTGGCGGGTTGACCAGGTGACGGACACTTACGGAAATGGCATGACTTTTTCATATGAGGAAGAAAATCGCATTGTCATCCTCACCAGTACATACTACAACCGGGCAAGTTATCTGAAAACAATTTCTTATACGACGCATTCGACGGATACGCCCCTACCAGGCTACTCCGTGGTGTTCACCAGAGAAGTCCATAATGCGAACGATGTCCCCACTTCGCCAAAGGATTGGGCGAATTGGGATTCGGACCGCCTCTATCGCATCGAGGTCAAATACGGCTCCACTGTAATTCGCACATATGACCTTGGCTATGAGGTCACCTCGCAGACATACAATGCAACAACATGGTATACGACCACATTGACTTCTGTCGCGGTTTCAGGCGGAAGTGTGAACCTGCCTACCATGCTATTTACGTACGGCTATAAAGATAACCGCAGCTGCGGACCCGGTTGTAATAAATGGGCCTATCCGCGCCTGGAAAGCGTGTCCAGTGGCTGGGGCGGCTCTGCAACCTTCACTTACGGGAACGATGGGCGTACCGCCTTCAACTCCTGGTACAACTGGCGGGTCACCGACATCAATATTGCAGATGGCATTGCAGGCAATGGCACCATGAAAACAACCTACACGTATGGCACGGCCTGCTATAAGGTCGCAGTTCCACCCGATGACTGGAGCTGCAATGCGACCAACCTCGGCGAGCTGGTGGGTTATGCACAGACAACCGCGACCGTAAAAGATTTCGACGGCACCACGACTCTCGGGATCGCTCTGCACAAGTTTTACACCGACGAAAAAAAGGTGGGACGCGAGTACGAATTGCAGAACCAGAACGCTGGCGGGACCGTGCTGAGCAAAACGGTTACCACCTTTACAACGGTCACATCTGGTTTTCCAACCTACGTTTCTTACACCTATGCCAGCGCCGTTCAGGAGTATTCACTGGCCGGCAGCCTTGTTCAGGTCGGCAGGAAAACCTATCAATACGATACGACCACCGGCAACCTCACACTTGAGCAGGAATTCGCGGGCACGTCTGGAACACCCTATCGCCAGACAGCTTACGAATATATCAAGAACACGACTTCTTCCGTGTGGATTCTCGATAGCATCGCAAGACAGACTTTACAGAATTCCACAGGCGCGACCGTCGGCCGGACTGAGTATGGCTATGACGGTCAGCTCCCGGCAACCGGTGAGCAATCGACCCTCACGCAGGGAAAATTGACTCTC
>JBGPNQ010000099.1:0-15217 GCA_041487615.1 Anaerolineae bacterium | reverse complement strand
GTGCCCCTCGAAGACATGATCACGTATTCTTCCGATACGGACTTCACTCCGTTCGATAAAGGTGCGTATGCGTCGTCGACAACTTATATTTCGGGAACGGCTGCCGTCAAAGCCGCGGAAAAATGTGCGGAACGGATCAAAATCCGCGCGACGATGATCCTCGGACTCCCCGAATCTGAATCATCGAATATCCGATTGTTCAATCGCCAGGCCATTGCGCCAGATGGACGAACCGTGCCGTTCACAGAAATCGCCCTGGACTCGCTTCACAAGAACAATCAGGAGCAGATCATGGGTGTGGCATCCTACGTTTCGCCGGTGTCGCCTCCCCCGTTCGCGGCGCAGTTCGCCGAGGTCACTGTGGATGTGGAGACCGGCGCGGTCACGGTGGACAGGCTCGTGATGGCGGTTGACTCGGGCGTGATCGTCAATCCATTAACGGCTTCAGGACAAATCGAAGGCGGTATGACTCAAGCCCTCGGATACGCCGTCTGTGAAGAGATGCGCTATGACGAAAAAGGAAATGCCATCGAGCAGGATCTCGACCGTTATCATATCTTCCGCGCCGACGAAATGCCGGCCCTTGAAACCATCTTTGTGGAAACCTTCGAGCCCAGTCATCCGTTCGGGGTGAAGGCCGTTGCCGAAATCCCAATGGATGGAGTTGCTCCTGCAGTAGGGAACGCGATCCTCGACGCAGTCGGGGTGAATATCGATGAGAATCCAACCACGCCCGAACGAGTTTGGAAGGCATTGAAAGCCAGGTAGGCGACACCTTGCGAAGGCAAATTATTCCGGAGCTCCCACGGTTCGTCCGCGGGAGTTTTGCTTTATGCGTGGTGAAGGAGATATTTTCCTTATAACCCGCAACAAGGCAAGATATAATCAAATTAGAGTAAGGAGCGAGAAATGGCACATGCGGAAGGAAGTATCACGATTGCCCGCCCGGCGAAAGAGGTCTTTGATTTTATTCTTGATGGAACAAATAGTCTGCACTGGAGACCATTGGTCATCGATGTGAAATTACTGCCAGGCAAGCCGCTGGGTATCGGCGCAATTTTCAAACAAGGCCTAAAAGGACCAGGAGGTCGTATTGATGGGGATTATGAAATCGTCGAGTGCAAGCCGAATGAATTGATAATGTTTCAAGTGGTCGCGGGTCCGGCTCGCCCTACCGGAACATATCTTTTCAAGCCGATCGACGGTTCAACTAAAGTGACTTTCATTTTGGATTTCCAGCCCAGGGGCCTGGCCAAACTCATGGATGGGATGATCAACAAGAGTATGAAGGAAGAGGTCGCCACGCTTTCAAATCTCAAAGCATATTTGGAAAGCCATCCATAATTGTCATCTCAGGCGCCTCAAGAATCATTCACTATGGATAAAGTTTACGTTGTTGGACATGTCAACCCGGATACAGACGCCATCGCCTCTGCCATGGGATATGCATGGTTGTTGCGCGAACGCGACGGCATGGATGTCATCGCGGCGCGCGCGGGCCCGCTCAATCCGCAGACGGCCTGGGTGTTGAAGAATCTCAACCTCGAAGCACCCTTCCTGCTCACCGATGCATCACCGCGCTTTCAATCCGTAACCCAGCGCCTCGACAGCCTCCGTCCCGAAGCACAACTCGGCGCGGCCTGGACTCTTGCCAGTCGCACAGGCGGTGTGGCTCCCGTTGTCGATAACGAAGGCAAACCGTATGGCATGATCAACGGTTTTAGTCTCTTCAAATATTTTTCCGAAACACTCGGCCCCCGCCCCGGAGATACCACCGTCCGCGAGATGATGTCTGCGCCGTGCAGGGACGCGGCAGACGTAACAGTTCCGAAATTTTCCGAGAACGCGCACATCCGCGATTCGATCAACCGTATTTTGCGCGATGAATATGATGATTTCCTAATTGTTGACGATAATGGTTTATATGTCGGTGTTGCGCGTCAGCGTGACATACTCAACCCGCCGCGCCTGAAAATCATCCTTGTGGATCATAACGAACCGAGCCAGGCAATTGCGGCGCTCGAAGAAGCAGAACTGCTGGAAATTTTGGATCACCACCGCCTCGGAAACCCGCATACGCATACGCCGATCCGCTTTACAGTGGATATTGTGGGATCGACGTCGACTCTCGTCTCCGAATTAACCGCAGAGGCAGGACTTTCGATGCCACCCGCACTATCGGGCACGCTTCTCGCGGGACTCTTAGCAGATACCCTTATCTTGACATCTCCGACCACTACGCCGCGCGACAAGCAGGCCGCTGAACGGCTGGCGCGCTGGGCGTTTGTCGGTGGAGGGGCACTACGAGGCGAGACGATTCAATCGTATGGAAAAGCTGTCCTCTCAGCGGGCGCGGGTTTGTCTAATCGCAAACCTGAGCAAATTGTTGGCAACGATATCAAACACTATGAAGCTGGCGGATTCAAACTTGCGATTGCACAAGCAGAGGTCACAGATTTGATGCAGCTCGCGGAGCATCTCGAACCGCTAACAAAAGCACTCAACGACCTGCGCGACAAACGCGGTTTGGACTTTGCAATGCTCCTTATCACAGATGTGGTCCGCGGTTCGAGTCGCTTAATCATCTCGTCGAATCCTCCGCCGGTCCTGACCGATCTGCCCTACCCTCCCCTGCCGGATGGCACACGCGACGCACCCGGTGTGGTATCACGAAAAAAGCAGTTGTTGCCTGTGGTGTTGGGTTTGTTGGAGAGATAATGGAATTTCAAAACATCATCATAAGGTACAATGTATATGTGAATCGCTTCCCGATTGTGCCATCCCGTCGTTTTCGCGCATGGTTCGCGTTGAACGATGAGAAAGCAAGGTTTACCCCGTGAACAATGATGCTGCCCAGTTGCATTACATGCTCGATGCCATCGAACAACTCGAGCGCTATATACGTGGAATGTCTGAGAGCGAATTTTGCTCACGTCCCATGGTGCAGGATGCAGTCGCGCGGCAGGTTGAAATCGTGGGGGATGCCGCAAAAAATATTTCCCCCGAATTCCAGGTTCTTCACCCGAAATTTCCCTGGGCAAAAACAATCACTATTTACAAGAAAATCGTGGGCGAGGATTTCAAATTGGATATCGCTGCTGTTTGGAATATCATTCAGGACGATCTTCCACTACTTAAGCAGACAGTCAGAAAGCTCCTGTTAGCATGAATAGAATACCGAATTCCCAATTGATAGAAAAAGACATCCCTTCCAACCGCGCAGGGTGGAAGAAAATCCTTCCATTTGCGCTGACATTCAATGGTTACGAGCACTGGGGAACATTCGAGAAATGCCGTGAGATCGCAAAGCAGGGTATCGAATTGTTCCGAAGCAACCAGCAGCTTTCCCAGTCGTTGACCGACCTGCGGACCTGCCTGTTTTATGAAGCCAGACGCTGGCGTCATTTGGAGAAGAACCCGACCAAACAGGGTATGGAATATATCCGTGCGCTGCTTGAGGCGATTCGCGTTCGTGTCGCGGCTCGTGAGATCGGATAAGGTTCCGCCAAAATATCAGGCGCTGATTAATGCAATCAATCTATCAGGCTCTCGCCGAACTTGAAAGGAATCAGGAATCTGCTGCATTATGCACGGTGGTAAAGAGTGAAGGGTCCACGCCGCGGCATGTGGGCAGTAAGATGCTCGTGTATCCGGACGGGAAGTTCATCGGCACGGTCGGCGGCGGGGATTTGGAACACCGCGTCCTCGATGAAGCATCGATGGCAATCGTCGACGGCGAGTCGAGAATGCTGTCATACAACATGTCCGACCCGTCACGCGGCGACCCGGGCGTCTGTGGCGGAACTGTGGAGGTATTCGTGGAACCCATCCTTCCGTCTGCAATGCTCGTGGTCATCGGCGCGGGACATGTTGGCAGGGCCGTGGTCCATCTGGCGAAATGGCTGGGATTCCGAGTGGCGGTCAGCGACGATCGGGCCGAGTTCTGCAATCCCGAGGCAGCACCAGGCGCGGACGCATATTATCCCGTCGAAATGGGGAAACTGGCACAACATCTGAAGATCGACAAACGGACCTACATCGTCATCACCAGCCGCGGCTCGAGCGTGGATGTGCTTGGGCTGCCAGGTCTGCTTGATTCAAATGCCGCGTATATTGGCGTGATCGGGTCGAGGCGCAGGTGGCTGACAACGGTCAAGGCATTGAAGGAGAAAGGCGTGACCGAGGAGCAGGTCTCAGGCGTCCACTCCCCGATGGGACTCGAACTTAACGCAGAGACCCCTGAGGAGATCGCGGTCAGCATCATGGCAGAGATCCTGATGTTCAAAGATGAGGGGACAGGAAAATCAATGAAGACGAAACAGGCTGAAGAATAGTATGAGAGCTGGCAGGATTTCCGAAACCTGTCGGGTCTAAATCCGTAGAATGAGTAAGACTAATAGTTTAGCGCAGAGCGCCATCTTTGACTTGTTGCGTGTTAATGCTTGGACTATAATGAAATTGCTATCACTTTCAAAGGAGAAATATCATGGCAAGGATTTTTGACGTCATTGAATACCCCAATGAGATGAAGGATGAGATCGTCCATCGCTTCCCTGAAGCGGGCATTGGTGATTTTCGTATCGGTTCGCAGGTGATCGTTCGAGAGGCACAGGCGGCGGTGTTCTTCCGTGATGGAAATGCGCTGGATGTGTTTCGGGCAGGGCGTCACACAATCGCCACCGCGAACGTGCCGCTGCTGATCAACTTTATTGGCAAGGCCTTCAATGACCGAACGCCCTTCCCCGCGGAAGTTTATTTCGTTTCGATGAAGGAATTCGCGAATGAGAAGTGGGGTACGCCGCAGCCGATCATCGTCCGTAACCCGGGCATGGGATTGGGCGTGGCGTTGCTACAGGGGTTTGGAACCTTTTCATTCCAGGTGAAGGACCCCCAGCAATTCGTCACTCAGATCGTCGGCACACAGGGCACGTATATGACCACCGATATCGAGGAACGCTTGAAGACTGTTCTGCTTTCGAAGCTTCAAGATGTCCTCGGCGAGACCACTGCCGCAAAGAGCGTTGTTGATCTGATCGGTCTGACCGAGGAAATCGGCGCGGCGGTGCGTGCCAAGGCCCAGGATGACTTCGATGCGATCGGCATTACCCTCAAGACGTTCTACATCGGCAACCTCAAGCCGTCCAGCAAATCGGCTCAGGAATTGCGCGATATGGGAATGCTCGACATGGCAACCTACACTCAACTGCAGGCCGCGGACGCAATGCGCGATGCGGCTCAGAACCCGAGTGGCGGTGCGGGACTCACGGCTGGCATCGGAGCCGGCATGGGCATCGGCAATCTGATGCAGCAGGCGACTTCTGGCGCGATGCAACAGCAGCAATCCCAGGGCGGCGCTGCGAAGGCCGCGGCAGGCATGCCGGATGTGATGACGCCCTCTGAAGCAGCATCGATTTTGAAAGTGTCTGAGGAAGATGTGATCGCCGCGATCAACGAAGGGACCTTGAAGGCCAAGAAATTGGGCAACGCATATCGCATCAGCAAGGAAGCCCTGGAAGCATTCTTGAATAGCTGATTCAAGAAAGTTGAAATCAAAAAGAGGAGCCTGCATTTATCAGGCTCCTCTTTTTGATTTCATCCTATCCGGTGGTCGAGTGGGCGTAGCCCGTATCGAGACTAGCAGTGACAAAGATGCTTTCATGAACAGGTGATTTCGATACGCCCTCGAAGAGCACTCGGGCTACTCAACCACCGGGTTTGGATGTTATTCCAAATCACTGATCACATCTGAAACGGAGTTCAATACATCGCCTGCCATCACAGATGCAGTGGTTCCGAGATCATCGGCGGCGTAGAGACCGGCCTGGGCATGGATCCACGCGCCCGCAACCGCGGCTTCGTAGGCTTCGAGTCCCTGGGCGCGCAAGCCGACGATTAAACCTGCGAGGACGTCACCGGTCCCGGCGCGGGCAAGCGCGGGAGATGCAACGGGGATCAGGGTCGCGCGTCCATCGGCCGAGGCGATAACAGTAAACGCGCCTTTCAACACGACAACGTGTCCCCACTTTTTCGCGTACTTGGTTGCAATATCCAGCCTGTTTTCCTGGATTTCATCCTTGGACAGCTCGGTCAACACAGCCATCTCGCCGGGATGTGGAGTCAGAATCGCGGGGGCAGGAATCTTTGTGTGCCAATCCTTGATCTGCGCAAGTAGTTTCAAACCATCCGCGTCGATGATCATCGGCGGAAGTTTGTTATTGTTCTCTTCCGCCTTCGCGGCTTCCCCATGGACGAAGCCGATGCGCTGGACATTCTTCTTTGCCAAAAATTTTCCTTCGAGAACATTTTCGATAAACTCTTTGGTGGTATTTTCCATTCCGAAGCCCGGACCGATCAACAGCGCGGAGGCGCGCTCGAAATTCTTCGCAAGGACTTCCGCCCCGCTGGAGGCAATGGATCCCATTTCGTGCGGGAGCAACACCCAGGTCGCTTCGGGGAATCGACCTGCGAGAGTCGCATGTAACGCGGCAGGGACAGCCAGAGTGACGAGTCCAGCGCCGACGCGGTAGGCTGCTTCGCCTGCCAGCAGGGCCGCTCCCGTGTAGTTGATGGAACCCGCCGCGATGAGCGCGGTTCCAAACGTCCCTTTGTGTGATTCGAGCGGACGCTCGGGCAACAGCGCGGCAACGGAATCCTCTTCCGCAACATCCACATTCAAGTCCTTCACGGAAGGCAGGTCATCTGACAAGCCAATATCCACCACTTCGAGGTCACCGACATATTCAAAGGCCGGCAGCTTCAACAATCCCTGCTTGACCGCTGCCATCGTGATCGTCAGGTCGACGCCAATCGTTTCATCCGCCACTTGGCCCGAATCACAATCCACGCCTGAAGGACAATCCACCGCAACGACCAGCGGACCTTCATCCAACCCATCGAGCAGGTCATTGACCTCAGACAAGAGTTCGGCAAGGTCCTTTTTCAGGGGCAGTTTGACGCCCGTGCCAAGAATTCCATCGAGCAGCACGTCCGCGGTCCCGATGGCTTCGGCCAGTTTTTCAAAGGCACTCTCGCCGGTAAGGACTTCACCGCCCGCTTCAGCGAAGCGCCTGACCAGATCATCCTTTTTGCGTTTCACGAGATACGCCTTCGCTTTCCAGCCTTCCTGCACCAGTTCGGTCAACGCGACGAGCGTATCGCCGCCATTGTTGCCCGATCCCACGAGACCGACGATTTCGGTCTCCACATCGTCTTCAAAAAGGTCGAAAAGTATATCAGCCAGTCCCTGACCGGCGTTTTCCATCATCTGATCGTAGGAAAGGCCATTGGCATCGGCTTCCTTTTCAATGGCCTGCATTTGGGATACGGTAACAAGTTTCATCTAGTGTCTCTCCTGTGATAACAAAATTTTACTGCAAGTGAAGTTGAAAAACCTATCCTCCGGGGGATCTCTAACAAAAATCAAATGACATTGCTTCGCTTAAGCCATAGTTGGGCGGCTCCTAAAGAAGTGATCAACAATTGTTTAGATTTCCGATGAACAATATGTATGGATAATTCTTAAAACCGCCTGACAGAGCCCGCCTCGCTCGTCGCTATTGCGACAATCTGAGACGTGCACCCGTTCTCGCGTCGCTTGTCGAGCCGAACGGACCGAACCCTGGTGCCGCGCCGCGACATGGGGTGGGACTCTCCGCTCCAAAAAGGAGTACACTACGTTCAAGCCAATTCAGTCAAGGCGGCTTTGGCCCCGCCTGCGACGGGGTATCGCTCTCCGGAAATACACCCTTGGAGACAGTGACGCAAACTGTTGGGCTATTTAATATACAAAGGAGGAGAAATGCTACCTCTACGTATTGCCGAAATAGCAATGTTCATTGGGGGCATCTATGCAATTGTTTTTGCAAAAGTGCCTTCCTTCCTGGTTAGTAGTGGAAAAAATAAGGTTGAAGGATTGGTTGCGCGTCGGATTGGAGTCGTATTGATCCTTCCCTTACCAATTGCTTTCCTGGGTGGTGCAATTCTGCCTCTGCTGTTTGGCGAGGAAAGTGTACTATACGCAGTAATGCTGGAACTTATCACCGTATTGGGAGTTGCCATTCTATCTTTAGTGCTGGTGCGAGTTGTGGCTAAAAGAATTGAGCCCGTCAACCATGAAAAAGCAGCAACATCTATGAATGTCTTTGAGTCCCCTACAAAGATTTCCCCCCTCGAGCTAACACTCTATCTCGTTATGGCCGTAACACTTCTCCTGGGAATTTGGATAAGATTAATGGGCGTAGGCTGGTATTTGGTGTTTTTCGGGCTCATGCTCATAGTGATAGCAGGATTCCATTTAAGGTTTCAGGTCTCGGCAATTCGCAGGGTGTCGAAGATGAAGCCATCTTACATATGGTTGATCCTGTTATCCAATTTGTTTTTCTTTCTTGGATTCGCATTACAGGTTGACTTTGGAGATCAATATGGAGGCTACGTGGCGCTTGCCATTTTTTATGACTATTATTTCAAGCATGAATCTTGGGATTATCTTATGAATCATCAGCCAGTGGAGTTGAATACTTATATGTACGCTAGCATCGCCTTCCTTGTAGCCTTGATCGTTAGTTGGTTCTTGCTGCGCGGGAAGTATTTTGTTAAACAGGAGAACGGTCATTGAACGTTCTCATCCATGCTTGCGGTTCGATATGTTATACCCGCAATTGGTCGGTTCCCCAACACTTTGATTGTCCAGGCAAGGAGTACCCTTATGGATTTTGGATTACATCTGCCGCTCATGGATTTTGGCGGCAACCCCTTCACACTTGACCACCTCATTACATATGCCGAGACCAGCCAGGAGTTGGGTTTTCTTGCGCTGGCTGCAAATGATCACCTGGTCTACTCCAAACCCTGGCTGGATGGACCCACGGCACTGGCCGCAGTTCTCTCGCACTCGGGACACATGGATTTGGCGACCACGGTATCCTTACCGGTGGTGCGCGGTCCGGTTCCGCTAGCCAAATCATTGGGCGCGATCGATCGACTCTCAGGCGGCCGCCTAATTGCCTGCGTTGGACCTGGCTCCTCTGCCAGAGATTATGCCGCGGTAGGTATCCCATTTGATGAACGTTGGAAACGCCTGGATGAAGTCATTCCGGCTCTGCGTGCCTTATGGAATCGGGAGGGCACAGCCTTTAATGGGCGCTTCTACAACACAGAAGGGATCAAGCTTGAACCGTTCCCGACACAAAAATCAGGTCCACCGATCTGGGTGGGAAGCTGGGGTTCCACGGCGGGTCTTCAACGAGTTGCGCGCCTGGCTGACGGTTGGTTGGCGTCGGGTTATAACTCAACTCCGGAATTATTCGCCAAAGGATGGCAGCAGCTTAAGGAATTTCTTGTCACATCAGGCAAAGAGCCATCCTTATTCCCAAACGCTATGGCCACCATGTGGCTGTACATCACAGAAAATGAGGCAGAGTCCGAACGGATGTTACATGAAGTGTTGGCGCCGGCGCTCAACCGTCCGGTTGCTGAATTGAGAGAGCGCCTTCCGATTGGTTCTGCACAGGACTGTGCTGGGAAACTTGCCGCTTATCAAAAAGTCGGCGTCCAGCGAGTTTACTTATGGCCTCTGGCGAATGAATTGGAACAGATCAAAATCTTCATGAGGCAAGTGGCTCCATTGATTGAGGAAAAGAGCAAGAATTAGAGAGTTCGAGAGTTACTGGTGAGCGTATTCGACCAAAGGAAAACGGATTGGTAGGTACGCGCTTCGTGAGAGGACTGGCTCCAAACCCGCCGACCATTGACGCAAACCGTTGGGCGGTCACTTGGAGATGCGACTATGAACACATCCAATGTTCCGAACGGCACTCAGCCTAAGAGAATTCCCCGCTGGCTGGCCTATGTTCTGTTTGCCATAGTTTGGGGTGTGGTGCCATGGCCTCCTTCATTGCTCGCGCCCCGGTACGGATGGACCGCGGGCCGCCCGGGTTTTTGGAATTTGCTCGGACTGATCCCTCTCGCGGCCGGAATCGCCGGCTCCCTCTGGACGCTGGTTCTTCACTTTGCGCAATCCGGCGAGGGGCTGGATTGGGAACCCGACAAAAATCATCTCCTGACGAGCCGCCCACACGCTTTTTCGCGCGACCCTATGTATCTCTCTGAACTGACGCTCCTGTTTGGATGGGTACTCGTGTATGGGAGCGTCGCCGTCTTTGTTGCTTTCCTGGTCTGGTGGGCATGGTTCAGTTTTTTCCAGATACTGTCTGAAGAAAGCACAGTCGAAGCGCGCTTCGGCGAGGCTTATCGCGAATACAAGAACAGAGTCCCACGCTGGCTGGTCCTGCCTGGGCGTTGAGCAAGCGAGGAGGTAACGCGGGTTGAAGTAAAGATTTGCAAATACCGAGTCATTGACCCAGCGGGCTGTCAGTGAATCATATACAACCAAAAATGTCTAGCATACCATCAAGCTTATGCAACTACGGCTCGCGTTTAGATTCATCATTCGTGCGTTCTTCATTCACGGAGCAATATCATGCGCAAACTGATTGTCAGCAACTTTGTCACAGTGGATGGATACTATGAAGGGAAGGACAAAAGTATCAACTCGCTTTTTGACTGCTTTCACGAAGACTACGCAGGTGATGATAGCTTCGATTTCTATAATGCTGAACTGTTACGGGCGGCAGATTTCCTGCTGTTGAGCCGCGCTTCATTTTTGGGAACCAAGGAGTACTGGATGGGTGTGCCTAACGACCCCAATGCCACCGCCATCCGATATGAGATTGCAGGGCTGATGAGGTCCATTGAGAAAATCGTTATTTCGGACAATCTGACCAGCGCAGAATTGGGGCCGTGGGAAAACACTCGCATCATCCAACGGGCGAATGCGTACAGAGAGATTGCCGAACTTAAAAGGCAATCCGGCAAAGTCATCCTGGTGCTCTTGAGCCGTCTGCCCTGGAACGATCTGCTCGTCCATGATCTGGTGGATGAACTACATATTACGTTTTTTCCGCTGATCGGAGTCGTAGGTACGCCGCTGTTCGAAGGTCGCCCGCCGGTGTCGCTAAAGCTCATCCACACGCGTTCATGGCAAGGCTCAGGCAATATCCTCGCCTGTTATCAAGTGAGCCGCAAGAAGTCGTAAATCGAACTGTGACATGAAGAACGGTCAAAGCACCTGAAACAACTACCCCCACAAATCTTCCGCGACATTATCCAATCCCAATTCAAGTAGGCGCTCGCGAGTAGGTTTGCCTGTTTCCACATCCCAGCCGCGCGCTTGATAGTAAACAAGAAGCATCTCTTTGATATCGGGGATATATCCCGCCGAGCCGCCTTCGGAGAATGGCTCTAATAAGGCTTTGGGAAGTTTGTCATTCTGTGCCGTGAGTCCCATGCGATTATTGATGGCGCGCTTGAGGTTCCAGGCGCGCTCGCCGCATTTCTTCATATCTTCGATCGTCCAATCCAGGCCGCAGGCAGCATTGATAAGTTGTACCTGCATTTCAGGCTCGACGTTTGCGAAGATACACATCACAGCCGCGTTGAAAATTGTGCGCCAGTCCTGGTGCTTTGCAACATTTGCAGCTTTTTCTGCCTGTGCCTGACGTTCAAAAAATGTAATCCCCAGGCTTTCCTGTGTATGTCCCCACTCCACAAAGAAATAATCGGATTGGTTGTGACACGCGCCGCGCGGACTGGTGGCATATGACAATGCCATTCCCGAAACGCCGCGTGGATCATGATAGGCCACTTCGAGTCCGTTGACCTGGACTGCTTCCTCTTCGGCACCAAAATGCGCGGCAACTCGACGCGAGCCCTGCGCCAGGAGGTCGCCAAATCCCTCGCGGTGACCGATCAGATTCACCAATCCTTTGATCGCATCCACATCGCCCCAGTTCAAAACCAGACCATGCGTATCTTTCTCTGTGATGATGCCCGTTTCAAAGAGATGAAACGCCAGACCAATCGTATTCGAACAGCTTATTGTATCCATTCCGTAACGGTCACATAATTCACCCAATTCGACGATCGCTTCGAGATTATCGTTCAACAGGTTCGCCCCGAAGCCAACCATCGTTTCGTGCTCAGGACCTTTTCGCCGGCCTGGATCTCCGGGCAGCGTGACGACGCGTCCGCATGCAATTACACATCCCTGACAGGCGCTGCGGCCGCTGAGAATTGTTTCCGTCATCTTTGCACCGGAAATGGAATCGATATTCTCAAAGGAACCCCGCGAATAATATTTCACCGGCATGGCGCCAAGATATTCAGCGTAATTTGCAACACCGCCGGTTCCAACCTCCCGCAAAATCTTTGCCTCGTTGTCATCGTGCAGCTTGCGGTTCGACTCCGAGCGCAGGAATTTATAGCTGGCAATATCGAAGACAGGAATTTCTCCAACGCCACGCACCGCGATCGCCTTGAGATTTTTGGATCCCATCACCGCGCCCAAACCTGTCCGTCCCGCCATCCGTCCATGATCGCACATGATCGAAGCGAACAGGACTCCCTGCTCTCCTGCAGGTCCGATGGCGCAGACGTGCGCGGACTTCTCGCCGATCTCCTCCTTCACTTTTTCCTGCGTTACGTACGTATCCTGACCCCACAAATGCGCGGCACGCCGGACTTCAAGCCGGCCTCCGTTTAACCAGAGGTAAATTGGTTCTTCCGCTTGTCCTGTGATCCACATACCGTCATAGCCAGCGGCCCGCAGCTCAGTCCCCCAGAATCCGCCTATGTTTGATTCCGCCCACAGACCGGTAGCTGGTCCCTTGCCGCAGACCACGAACCGTCCCGTTGTCGGACCCGATGTGCCTGTCATTGGTCCCACGATGAACAGCAGAGGCGCTTCGGGTGAAAGTGGATCAAGTTCGCGCGTCAGCGAGGAATATAGCATCCGAGCGGCCAGGGATGCGCCTCCTAGAAAATCCTTTTCCCATTGTTTGGGGATAACGTATTCCTCGGTGCTTCCAGTAGTGAGGTCTATTTTCAGAATGGGTTGCATCGTTTTTTTTTCTGTCATTGCAAGCGGAGCGAAGCAATCTTCGCTGAGACGGGTACTACCTATCGAAAAGATTTATCCGCTTAGTACGAGATTGCTTCGTTGGCTGCGCCTCCTCATAATGACGGTTAGAGAATCTCTGTCGTTACTTCCTGCGCCACGCGGACAAAATCGAGAACTGTTGGCACGTTGCGCATCATATATCCCATACTGCCTTTGACCTTCAACCTTGAGGTCATCATGGCAGTCATTGGATTGAGTTTGCCTGTCAGAATGGAAGTGATGTTATTATAAGAAGCTGTCAGAGTGAAAGTGGGGTTTGGGTAGGACTCGGCTGAGGGCTTGTACTCCACTCTTCGGCAGGTCCCATGCCAAAGGTCAAGATAGAACGTCAATCTCTCCTTTAAGTTACCTTCGGGTTCGATGAGGAACATCAAGTCACCCTCCCAATTTTTGGCGACCTCTCGATAGCGCATATCGGAATTGAGTTTTTGCTCGAGTCCGGCCAGCCATTCTTCGCTTGGGAAAATTGCAGCCATGCTTGCAGCCTCCTGGATTACCGGGTGTCTTATCAATAACTTAACTTTTGGCAGGGATTTGTAGGTTGAAATTGAAAAATCAAGTTCAGCGAATATTGCGGTACTTAGTAGATGGGCATTATTGTACCATTTCAAAACTGCAGAAGAAATCAGCAAAGGATCTGCAGGGAGAAAATGGATGGAAACAGGATTAATATTTGACTTTTCTTCTCCAATCACTTGACAATTGCAAAAAATGGTCTATCCTTAGAGCAGCATAACAGCATGAAAGGAGGTGTTCCGCCTCTTAGGATTCGTCCGCTTCAAGCAGAAGAATGACCAAGGAAAAACATAACTTTTGGAGGAGAATTCTCATGAAGAAACTGTACAATGCGATAGTCCTTTTGATCGCGGCTTCATTCATGCTCGCCGCATGTGGAGGCTCTGCAAAAGCAGATAACTTGCTCGATGCCATCAAAGGACGAGGATATATTCTGGTCTCCACTGACCCGAACTATGAGCCGGCTTCATTCCTGAATACAAACGGAAAACGTCCGGCTGACAGCAAATGTCCGTCTGATGCTTTGACCACCGCCGAAATGCAGGGCTTCGATGTGGATGTCGCGAAAGCGATCGGTGCCGACCTGGGCGTGGAAACCTGCTTTGCCACTCCCTCCTGGGATGCGATCACTGCCGGCAGTTGGGCCGATAAATGGGATCTAAGCGTCGGTTCGATGACCATTACTCCTGAGCGCCAGCAAGTGGTCGACTTCAGCGTGCCCTATTATGGCACTCCTGCCGTCATCGCAGTGCGCGCAGATGCAAACTTTGCATCACAGGCTGATTTGGCTGGTAAGGCACTTTGCGCTGGTGCAGCCACCACGTATGAAACCTGGCTCAACGGTGGCGACCTTGGCCCTGGAATAAAAATCTATGCCAAAGCGCCCGCGAATGTTACCGTCGTGCCTCTGGAAACAGATCAGGAATGTGCGCAGGCCTTGGCTGCCGGCCGTGAAGATTTCGTGGGATACGTAACGGGTTCACCGGTGGTCACCGCAAATATAGCCGCAGGACTGCCCGTTAAGCAGCTCGGTGATGCCGTTTACAACGAGGTGCTGGCGGCCGCCTTTGATAAGAAATCGACCCTGCCTACAACCAGCCTGCGCGCCGCAGTGGATAAGCTGTTCACCGCCATGCACGCAGATGGCAGACTCTCCAAATTATCAACGCAGTGGTTTGGTGTAGATCTCACTCAAGGTTTAACAGACTAAATCAAGTTTACGAATAAGGGAAGCGGCCTCACGTCGCTTCCCTTGTTTTGTTTACTATTGCATGCAAACAAGTTTAGCTCCCGGAATAGGTAGACCTTATGCATCCCGATACAATTGCCCCATTATCCCAGTCAGGCCCATCTCAGGCTGAACTGCTCTACCAGGCACAACAACGCAAAGATCGCCAATTCCGTATGAACGTGGCGCTCTCCTGGATTTTTTTGTTATTATTTCTGCTTTTCTTATTTAGCGGACAACATTTTTCGTTGGGGCCGTTCACTTTCTCGACAATTAGAATTGACCGTCTCTTTATCGCAAACAATCTCCTGTTCATCGCTGGAGGTCTTGGGGAAACCATCCGCATTTCGATTGTATCCATTACATTTGCAACTCTGCTCGCCTTGTTGGCGGCATTGGGACGCCTTTCGATTGTTCCGCCGATTTACGCCGTCAGCACTTTTTACGTCTCGCTTATC
>JBGPNQ010000098.1:0-15297 GCA_041487615.1 Anaerolineae bacterium | reverse complement strand
CCATCCTCGACACGGGCGTGTCGCCCCACCAGGCCCTTTCAACGCACCTGTTACAGGGCTACAACTTCGTCGGTGGAAGTGCCTCCACACTCGACATCGCGATGGGCCTCGACCACAACGGCAACGGCCTCACCGATGAGCTTGTCGGGCACGGCACCATGATGGCAGGCATTATTGCCGCCAAGGCAAACAACAAGGTGGGGATTGCAGGTATTTCCAACGCAAAAATACTTGCTGTAAAGGTCATGAATTCGGAGGGAACGGGGGATAGTTGGGACATCGGTTATGGGATTCGATTCTGCGCGGATAACACAGCGGTCAAAGTTCTCAGCATGAGCTTTGGCAGTTACGCGGCCAGCGAATACATCTATGATGCGCTGGAGTATGCAATCCTCGGCAAGGGGAAACTGGCCGTTGCTGCAGCAGGTAATGCATCCACCTTTCAGCTCAAGTTCCCTGCTGCATGGGGTGGTGATTTTGTCTGTAGCGATGGATCGTACTATTTGAACCCGAACACAAAGTGTCGACAACCTTATACAAACGATCCGGCTCCAAATCGTATAGCACCGGGACTCATCTCCGTCGGTGCGAGCCGGTCATATTGGAGCACGGCCTACGACACGAACGGAGATGGATATCTTTGGGTGGATGTGAACGGCGACGGTGTTCAGAATGTGACCGACCCGAACAACCCCGCCTTCTGGGATGAACATTTCAGCAATTGGCAGTGCTCAGCATCGTTCTCCAATATTGGCGCCTGGGTGAACATCGTTGCTCCGGGTGAGAACGTGCTTTCCACCGTGCCGGTTTCCTACCCGTTCCATGAGGGGCAGTGGGGTGCTGACCCGGATGGGGATGGATACGATTACTGGAATGGAACCTCTTTGTCGGTCCCCTTCGTTACAGGAGCGGCTGCCAGGGTCTGGAGTATCGGCAGCAAGCTGTTTGGATCGGCAGCATTCACGTACATGGATGTGAAGAACCAGCTACTATCGAACGGATATAGCCTGGCAACCGCGATGGATCCACATATCGCGTCCCTTGGCACTTATGGAGAGATCATCGATGGATATTACGGTAGCTACTCGGGCGAGGCTCCATACTGTTGGCCGGACGCCACTCTCAACCCACCGAATTATCCTCTTAACGACATGTCGAACACGCGGATGTTAAGCCTTGCGGATGCAATGGACCGCACAAGTGTCTACGCCTACTTATACAATGCGACGAACGGACTGCCTCTGCGGGGAGCCACAATTGGTGCCTATGCGGGCCCAACTGTTGCAAGTGCCGGGTTCCTCAATTCGAATACGTCTTCCATCGTGGTACTGCCTAATCTTCCGCGCGGAAAGACCTATGACATCAAAGTCAACAAAACCGGTTTTACGACTGGAGTCCAGGCCGTAGCCCAACTCTACGTTCCCACCGATTATTCCTATATATCCAGTGCGAATGTTTCGGTGAGCATCCCGCCGATGGGCAAGATCGATGGTGTGATCGATTGGGTTGTATACCCCGGCCCCTCGGAGCTGGATTTTTATGTATGGATGCCGGAAACTTCCAACCCGAGCCACGGCGGTGTGATAGGCTATGCACTGGACACCCCGTCGTATATAGGCGAAGGGAGGCTGCTTGCCTGGCCGTATGCACGCTGGAACCACGACAGCTATTCCCTCCAGGACTGGTCCAGTACCGAATCGATCACCATTATGCCGAAGTCAGGTGCAACACCCTATTACAACCTGACCAACACCGACTTTTATGATTTTCTTGTGCACGATTATGACCCTGGAGCCCTGAACAATAACGAGATCTATTTCCGGCTCTGGAACGGCGGCAAGGTCACGGCAACCGTACACAAGACCGACTGGTGTGACACTGACGGACCTAACAATATACTCGGAGATGCTGATGATGAGCGCTGGTGGGAACCCGGCTACCTGTGGAGGGATAAGTTCGTGCTTTGGCGAGACATGAGCGGTGTAACCTACTATGGCGGTATATGTGGTACGGCCGCCACATATGGAAATGGAGGGCAATGGCCTTACACCATTGTTCCGGGAACCAAATTACCCACAAAACCATAGCACTGGCTCGAACCGGTTATCAATCCAATTTGAGACGAAACCCGTGCAAGCCCGGCAAAGATTAAGATAGTCAAACACCAATAGAAGAAGTGGAGTTGAGATTTTTCAACTCCACTTCTTGAATCATAAACCTGTTGCGAATATCCTTTCTTGCCACAAATTTAGCGGATCTATTTGAAAAATCCATGTGAATTTGTCTAATCCGTGGCAACGGAAATGATTGGCTTTTGAATCAATGATTGATGCAAGGCTCACAAAAAAAAAGACTCCCTCGGGTTGGGAGTCCACTTTCATGCCTTGTCGGGGTGGAGAGATTTGAACTCTCGACCTCACGGACCCGAACCGTGCGCTCTACCGGTCTGAGCCACACCCCGTAAGGGGCAACAGCGTGGCAGATTATACCTGATTTTCCCGTGTGTGTATTACGGGTTTAGTAAGATCTCCTGGCTATAAACATAGAACAATCCATTAATACGGTCATCGTCCTGGCGAATCGTTAAGCGCGCCAATATTGGTTCTGATACCTTATAGGGGATGGTCGTGGTGAAAAGCTGGGGATTCAATTGATCGACCGTCAGGATGCGCAGGCCAAGGGAGTTTCCATCAGGCGCGATCAACTCAAAAAGGATGGGATTCAGGTTGAATGGCCATACGTCCCCGTGCACGTTCAGGACGCCACCAGAAGCGGATTCCTTTAACGTTGGGCTGAACACGCCGATCGGTTCAGACGGATTTCCGGGGGTGGTGATCTCGTTATCGCCGGAAGAAAGCAACAACACCCGCACCGAATCCAACGATTGAATACGCCCCGATTTGTCCGTTGTCCGAATCGAGATGCGCGCCACTTCCGCCGCTGCGCGTAACTCGAAGGGAATCTGGATCTGCTGAAATACACCGTCGCCGGAACGCGGAACTTTCTTAAGAGTGCGCGACAGCAGACGGCCATCTTCGCCATAGAGATCGATCTGTACTTTTTCTGATTCGCCGGAAATAATATTCATGCGTAGTGTGATCGGTGAAACAACTTTGGACATCGGTCCTGGTGAAAGGATTTGGATCGCCGCAGGATCGTGCCCCGGAATCGTTGTCGCTGTATAGGTCGGCCTGGGTGTGGGGCTTGGAGTTGGTTCGGGAATGTCAGTCGCCGTATCAGCGGGAAGCAGCTTGAGCGCTGCCTGAGTTGCCGCGACATTTGCCGCATCCGCCGTCAACGCGATCACGGTCGGCAGGTATCCGGGTGGATAAGGCGTTGGGATGGGACTCTGAGTCGCTGAGGCCAGAGGTGAACAAGCCGCGAAAAATCCAAGAAGAGAAGTGATAAGGAGAAGGCGGTATTTCATATTTAAATAGAAAATGCGTCGCATGTTTTGTATCGCAATAGAATCCATTGAGGAATTCCATCCGACATTTTGCGGCGCACTTCCATCAGAGTCTAGAGTCCGTAGATGTCACTGTATTTCTTTGTCAGATAGCGGACATACGGTTCAGGCGTGATCCTGGAACCTGTTACTTTCTGGACAAGAGTCTGGGGTTCATATTTATGACCATGCTGATGAATATTTTTGCGCAGCCATCCCAGCAGTTCACTGAAGTTGCCTTTGCAGATCTGATCGTCAAGATCGCGTATATCCTTTCGGATTTTCTCCCATAACTGTGCAGAGACCAGATTACCGAGAGCGTACGTGGAGAAATACCCGATCGCGCCGCCAGACCAATGGATATCCTGCAGGACACCGCGTGCATCATCAGGCGGAACCACACCCAGATATTCCTGCATCTTGGCATTCCAAATCCCGGGAAGATCCTTGACAGCCATCGTACCTTCGACCATGCCGATCTCAAGTTCGAGTCTCAACATGATATGCAGGTTATAGGTTGCTTCGTCTGCATTCACCCGGATGAGCGATGGCTGAACCCTATTGATCCCTTTGTAGAACGCTTTCAGACTCACACCATCCAACTGTGCAGGGAATGTTTTCTTGAGAGCAGGATAGAAGTGTTCCCAAAACGGCAGGGAGCGGCCGACGAGGTTTTCCCACATGCGAGATTGCGACTCATGGACAGCCAGTGATGTGCCACCCGCAAGCGGAGTGCGTTCATAAGCGGGATTGATTCCCTGCTCGTACATCGCGTGACCCGATTCGTGCATCGTGCTGAACAGCATTGCAAGCGGATTATCCTCTTCAAATCGCGTCGTAATGCGCACGTCATTCACACTGAATGTGGTCTCGAACGGATGCGGTGCCTTATCCTGCCGTCCCCGGCTCCAGTCGTAGCCAAATTTGGTGATGACGTTCACACCAAAGTCGTTCAATTTCTTTTCGTTGTATTTCTTGAGCAGAAAATCATCCCTAACCTGTTTGCTTGCAGCAATGGCTTTGATGAGTTTCACCTGCTTTGGCCGCAGACCATCGAAGATCGCCTTGACATCCTCAGTCTTCATACCCGGTTCGTAATCATCCAACAGTGTATCGTATGGATGATCGCCCGGAGGAAAAAACGAGACATACCTATGAACCAGTTCCACAACCTTTTCAAGATGAGGCCGGAAAATGGAAAAATCCGATTTTCTTCTTGCTTCCACCCAGGCTTCGAATGCTTTCGATGAAACAATAGCTTGTTCCTGAACGAACTCCGGTGGGACGCGTTTGGACTTGTCATAGTCGCGCGCTGCCACCCGAATCAGCGCAGCCTCATCCGAGTCATCGCCGTCAAATTCCTGCTTCAGGTCATCGATCAGCTTGCCAACTTCATCGCTGATGAATTTTTCCTGTGCGATTTTGCTCAACGTGGCAAGCTGTTGACCGCGAGCCTCGTTTCCCTGCACAGGCATGTTCACCTGCTGATCCCAGCCAAGAACGCTCGCGGCGCGTCCAATGTCGGATACTTCAGCAAGTCTTGCTTTTAACTGTTCCAGTTTTTCACTCATAAGTAACTCCTGTTTGTTATTCGGCGTGCCAAATTGCAATTCTGCCATGACTTCGTAGAGGCGCACAAGATGGACTGTCCACAATCGTCCAGTCCATCGGCCATCAAATATGGAACCCAAATTCGGGCTTATTTTAACTCAAAAGGAGTGGAGTGACCCGCTCCTGAAGGAGGATATTAGCAGTACCTATTCATATCGCAATGCTTCCACAGGTTCGAGGCTTGCGGCCCGGTTCGCAGGGTAAATCCCGAAAAACAGCCCGACCGCGGCAGAGAATACTGTCGCCAGGGTGATGGCGTTCCAACCGACGATGGGAGTGAAGGCGGTGCCACTGGCAGCGGCAATCCGGCCGACGATGAAAGAAATCAGCCAGCCCAGCATGATTCCGATGATGCCGCCAATAAGACTGAGCAACGACGATTCGGTAAGAAATTGCGTGAGGATATCGCGTCTGCGCGCGCCCAATGCCTTTCGCAGGCCAATCTCTCGAGTCCTTTCCGTGACGGAAACCAGCATGATGTTCATAATGCCAATGCCACCCACCAAAAGTGAGATCCCGGCGATCCCTCCGAGGAAGATCGTGAGGATTCCCGTGATCGAGGCAAACGTGGATAATAGATCCTGTTGCGTAAAGATAGTGAAATCGTCGGCACCCACCGGGGTTCGATGGCGGGTCCGCAAAATTTGAGATATCTCGTCCACCGCCTTCGAGACAACGTCTCCGCTGGCAGCTTGTACGAAGAGGATATCCACACGGTCGCTGGTGCTGCGACGGATCAGACGCGCCTGCGCCGTCGTAAAGGGGACGATGGCCTGGTTATCTTCACTACCGAACGCGCCACCGCCCTTGGATTGCAGCACACCGATCACACGGAAAGGCTGCCCTTCGATACGAACGGTTTCGCCGGTGACTCCATCCGAGTGACCAAAAAGTGTTTTTGCCACTTCCGGTCCAAGCAAGACCACCGAGGCGCGGCCGAGCATGTGCTCTTCAGTGATGAATTCACCTTCTGCCAGTTGCAGGTTGCGTACCTGAAAATATTCAGGGGTCACGCCAAACAACTGCGGAGAGGTCTGCTGACCACCGAACGCGACAACACCATTACCCTGCAACGCGGGTGCCACAGCCTCAATGGAAGGAGCGGCGAATTGATCGCGCAGGGCATCCGCATCACCGAGCGTCAATGGCTTTGGATTGCGAATATTGTCACCGGGATCACCGCGGAAGACAAAAAGCAGGTTGGTACCGATACCACTGATGGAGCCGGTGATGGAGGCCTGTGCACCCTCGCCCACTGCGAGCATGGCGATCACCGCCGCCACACCGATCACAATGCCAAGAACGGTCAAACCAGAACGCAACTTGTTGCCGCTTAAACTTTCAAGTGCTTCGAGAAAGGCCTGCCAGATCGTCATGAGGCACTCTCCAATTCTCCATCGCGCAAGCGGATGACGCGTTTGGCTTGTTCCGCAATCATGGCATCATGCGTAACAATAATCAGGGTGGTACCTTTTTCCTTGTTAAGATTGAGCAGCAGATTCATGATCTCTTTGCCCACTTTCGAATCAAGGTTCCCTGTTGGTTCATCTGCCATGATGATGGCAGGATTATTGACAATGGCACGCGCGATCGCGACTCGTTGCTGTTGCCCGCCTGATAGCTCATAAGGGCGATGGGTCATTCGGTCCTCGAGTCCCACTGCCTTGAGAGCCTCCATTGCACGCTCACGCCTTCCTTCAAGATTCCCTGAATATCGTAGAGGCAATTCAACATTGGTGATCGCGGTCTGACGTGAAAGCAGGTTGAAACTCTGAAAGACAAATCCAACTTTGCGGTTACGAATATCGGCAAGTTGATCATCATTCAAGGTTGCCACCGATTCCCCATCCAGAAAATAGTCGCCTGTCGAGGGTCGATCCAGGCACCCGAGGGTGTTCATGAGCGTGGACTTGCCGGAACCGGAAGGTCCCATAATGGCCACAACTTCACCGCGTTCGATGGTGAACGAGACGCCACGCAATGCCTGCACTTCCACCGCACCCATGATATAAACCTTTGAGAGGCCACGGGCTTCGATTACATGAGACATGGTTCTATCCACCAAATCTGCCGCGCGGTCCATTGCCCGGACCGAATTGAGCTGTGGGCGGATTAAGAATGACGAGATCGCCAGCCTTCACATCACCGACGGCGACAACGCTCATCGTATCTGAAGAGGAGCCAAGTCTGATCTCCTTTTTGACCGCCTCTCCATTAATGAGAAGATAAACCACACGCTGGCTATCCACCAAACGGACCGCGCGGTTCGGAACGAGGACGACATCCTGCATCTCTTCCACGACGATATTGACCGCGGCTGTCATTCCCGGCCGGACATCGGAATCAGCGTCCGTGAGTTCAACAGTCACTTTGAAGTTGACCACACCGCTGGCCACGGTGCCTGCCTGCGCCACCTCCACGACTTCACCGTGGAATTCCTTGCCAAGAATCGCGTCAAATGTGAGTGTCACAGGTTGGCCAACCTGGACACTGTTGATATCCACTTCAGAAACCTCAACATCCACATAAAGACTGTTGAGGTTGTCGAGGCGGAACGCCGTCGCTCCGGCCGCAATTTGATCGCCAGGCAATGGATAGGACTCGGTCACAGTCGCGTCAAAAGGCGCAAGGATGCGGGCCAGGTTGAGGGTGGCTTGCGCGGCATCCACTCGTGCCTGCGCCGCCAGGAATTCGGCGGTATTTCCATCCTTTAGGAGATCATACTTCCGTTGCGCATCATCCAGCTTTGCTTTTGCCAGTGTGAGGTCTTCATCGGCCTGGGCAATGGTATCGGCGTCTGCATATCCACGATATTCCTTGAGGATTGGAAATGTTCGGTTCCCGAATCTCTTATAGATGATCTTCTTAATATGGATTTTTCCATTCAGCTCCTTGCGCCAGTTCGCGGCCTTGTCAAAGGCTACCTTGGCATCACGCAGATCAATGACCGCTTGCGCTTCGGCTGTGTTCGATGCCATTAACTCATCCAGAGACTTTTGTCCACTGGCCAGATCGGCCTCTGCCAGAATGACGCTTTGTGGAAGTGACGTTTTTGCGAGGGAAGCCAGGATATCGTTCGCGTTGACCTGGTCGCCCACTTTCACATGGATGTTATCCACCGTACCCGCCACCTGCCAGATCAATACGGCGCTCTGCTTGGCGCGAACTGTACCTGTCGCACCAATGGTTGCCGTCAGGTTTCCGCGTGCAATAGGCACTGTTTCGTACTGTGTTGAAGTCTTATCCTTCGATCCACGAAACGCCACGAATGCTGATACACCCAGTATGATCAATACCAGGATCAGCAAAATAGTTCGATTCTTTCGTACAAATTGGCGCATTATTTTCCTCCGCGAGGGGTTACCTCGCCAGATAAATTCTACCGTTCCAACGCAGACTTATACCTCAGAATTGTGAATTGCACATGAATTCTGACGACAGGAATTATGGAAATCTTATACACACAAATGTGATGAATGTCGTCCACTTTGGTGACATCCAAAACTTTAGCCATCGTACATATTTGGTATCATTAAATTGAATTACGTGTATTTTCGCCATTGGAGGAATCTATGCAGTCTATACCGAGCGAAACCCTGATCATCGATCGTAAGAGCCGCGCCAATATGCCATTCCATGATTTGGATTTGCGCCCGCCTCTCGAACGGATCTATGACTTCAGCGAGGTTGCCATCGAATTCAGCCCTGAACGCGCCATGGTGGAGGCAGCTCGATGCATCCATTGCCCCGACCCGGCCGCGTGCATGGTGGCCTGTCCCACGCACAACGACATCCCGTCGGCAATGTGGCTGATCGAGCAGGGACTTTTCTCCGATGCCGCAAACCTCTATCACCAAACCAGTTCCCTGCCCGAAATTTGCGGACGTGTCTGTCCGCATGAACAGTTATGCCAGGGATCATGCGTTCTCAATAAGAATCAATCACCTGTCCTGTGTGGATGGCTGGAAGCCTTTACCGCGGATTACAAGCGTCGGCAGGATGGATACATCATTCCGCTCGCTCCATCAACGGGAAAAAGGGTTGCCATTATTGGCGCAGGACCTGCAGGTTTGGGTTGTGCTGATCAACTGATCCAACGCGGACACGAAGTGACCATCTTTGAGTCCAAACCGGCCGCGGGCGGTCTGTTAGTGTACGGCATTCCGAACTTCAAACTTCCAAAAGATGTCTGGTTGGAAAAATGGGAGGAATATGAACGAGCCGGCGTCAAGTTCGTGGGGAATACGTACATTGGAAAAGACAAGAGCATCGATGATCTATTTAAGGAGGGATTCGATGCAGTCTTCATCGGTGTGGGATCAGAAATAGATGCGAAGATGGAAGATGCTCCCGGCTCGAATTTGCCCGGCGTCTACGAGGCAACTGACTTTCTCATCCGCGGCAATGTGGATAAGGTATTCCTTCCGATAGAAATGCACAAGCCGCTTCAAGTTGGAAAGAAGGTCGCGGTCATTGGTGGCGGTGATACCGCCTCTGATTGTCTGCGGACCGCATTACGGCTCGGCGCTCAAGAAGTGACATGCCTGTACCGGCGAACCGAGAAGGAAATGCCCGGCGGCAAAAAAGATCGCAAGCTCGCAACCGAAGAAGGAGTGCGGTATCGCTTCCTGACACAGCCTATAAAATTCATTGCAGATGAAGATGGAAAGCTCTCAGCGATTGAATGCATTGAAATGATACTTGGCGAACCCGACAAAAAAGGCAGGCGCAAACCTGTTCCGGTGGAAGGCTCCAACTTCGTGGTGGAGTGCGATACCGCGGTGCTCGCGCTCGGCTATTGGCCAGATCCCATTATTGGAAAGACAACATCGGAGCTGGAAACTCATGACTGGGGCTTGATCACTGCCGACAAAGCAACGGGAAGCACTTCCCGCCCCGGCGTGTTCTCCGGTGGAGATTGCGTGACGGGTCCCGATCTCGTCGTCACTGCCATGGTTGCCGGACGCAAAGCTGCCTGGGCAATTGACGAATATTTAAAAAGCAAATAGCGAAACTAAAAATATCAGCGTCGATAGCAATGCTCCTTTGGGTCAACTTAAAGGAGCATTCTGTTTATGGTTATAATTCCAGACATGATTTATCGCATCCTGCGCGTGTTGGATTTCCTTGCGCTTATTCTTGCAATCATCATCGCCACGGGAGGCGACTCACCGAGACTGACAGGAAAGACAGACCGCGTTCGTACGTATACGCGTGAGATCGAATTTGATTATCCAAACTGGGTATGGCATGCAATCTGGATGAAACTGGAACAAGGTTCGATAGGCGCGCCGTACCTGTTCGAGCGCGACACCGACAAGCAAATCCTCATTGAGTATCTGCGTACCACACAACAACTGATGCAAGCCGAAGCCGCCATCGAACAGATCTATGCCGATCCGAATATCACGGATAAAGAGTCCACCAGCGATGTTGTTCGCGCCCAGCGTGACAAACTCATCGCCCAACAAAACCAGATGGCACCATTCGCCGAGGCGACGCTCCAAAGCCAGGTCGCACAGGCATTCGCTGACTTCGGATTGACGACCGGTGGAGAGACAATTCCTCCGGTCCTCTACCATACAACGTCCACGCCGCTTGCACTCATCGTTGCGCCGCGAGACCACATCGAGCAACTCACAAACATCTCCGTCCTCCCCACGCTTACACTTGATGAACAAATCAGTCTCGAAGACAGGGTTGCCAAATCTCTGAACGTTTCCACGCTGGTCGTGCCGATTGGCGGGGTAGGTGTATACCCAACGATGGTGATGGAGACCACAGATTTGAATTGGGTGCTCGATACCATCGCTCATGAATGGACTCATAACTACCTCAGCCTCCGTCCGTTGGGACTCAACTACTCGACAACGCCTGAACTCCGCACAATGAACGAGACGACAGCCTCCATTGTCGGCGGTGAGATTGGGACGTACATCGTAAAGGAATATTATCCGGAGTTGCTCGGCTCTTCTGTGCCTTCGTCCCCGCTCAGGATGGGTCCAAACCTGATCTCGTTAAATATTCAGCTCCTCCCCTCCAGTGGATTCGATGATACACCGCCGTTCGACTTCCGGGCAGAAATGCATGAGACCCGCGTCAAAGCCGATGAATTGCTGGCGGCGGGAAAGATCGAAGAAGCCGAATCCTATATGGAACAGCGACGACAGATTTTCCTGCAAAACGGATATTTGATTCGAAAACTGAATCAGGCGTATTTCGCGTTTCATGGTGCCTACGCGGATGTCCCCGGAGGCGCAGCCGGCGAAGACCCGGTCGGGCCCGCAGTGAGAGCGTTACGCGCGCAAAGCGACTCACTCAAGGATTTTGTCAACACTATCGCTTGGATGACATCCTTCGAGCAACTACAACAGGCGATCAAATCCAAATGATCGTCATTTCCAGAGATCATTCATGAAAAGATTGTTGGCGTTGATTCTGATTTTTTCATTTCTCCCTTCGTCTTGCGCCACAAACACAAGTACTCCAGCAATCAATACGACTCCCACAGTTAGCATCGTCATCCCAACGCCACCTGCTTGCACAGACATCGTCACCGCGCCCACGCCGGGACCGGATGTCCCGTCTGTCTTTCCACGCATCAGCGAAACAGACCATGTCCGCGGAGCGGACAATCCCACGTTGACTCTGCTGGATTACAGTGATTATCAAGACCCGCGCAGTGCACTGTTCGCAAACGCAGCAAACCAGTTATTGAATGAACATCCGAATGATGTGCAAGTGGTAAGTCGCATTTTTCCATTGCTTACAGTCAACGACAAAGCTGCCATCGCTGCACAGGCCGCCGAAGCCGCGGCAGAGCAGGATAGATTCTGGGAAGTCCACGATCTGCTCTACACACAACAAGCGAACTGGATCAAGCTGTCCGCAGAGGATTTCGAACAATGGATCGGCGCGCAGGCGTCGGCTTTGGGATTGAACATGGAGCGGTTCCAGTCTGATATGAAAGGGGAAGATATCGTCGCCCGGGTACAGAAGGCCTGGAACGACGGTCAAAAGATGGGGCTGCCCGGGACTCCGCTCATCCTGCTCAACGGGCAGATCTACGGCGGACCGCGCGATTACAACAGTCTCAACGATATTCTGCAATTGATTCTGCTAGGGAAAAGACAATTCGCGTCCTGCCCGCCTGTTACCGTTCAACAAAACAAGCAATACATCGCCACACTTCATACTGAAAAAGGTGATGTGGTCCTTCAGTTGTTTCCAAATAAAGCACCGATCACTGTAAATTCATTTCTCTTTCTCGCCCACAACGGATGGTATGAGGGCATCACCTTTCATCGTGTCATCCCCGGTCTCTTCGCGCAGACAGGCGATCCGAGCGGTACGGGAAAGGGCAACCCGGGATATTATGTAATCACTGAAATCGACCCTTCGCTGAAATTCGACCGGCCCGGCGTCCTGGCGATGGTCAATTCCGGACCGGATACAAGCGGCAGCCAGTTCTTCATCACCTATGCTGCAACGCCGAAGTTCGATGGGCAATACACGATTTTTGGACAGGTCCTCAGCGGTATGGATGTGCTCCAGCAGTTGACACCGCGCGACGCGAAACCCGGATCGCAAACCCCGCCCGGAGATAAATTACTGAATATTACAATCGAGGAACGATAATGAATTCATCAAAGACACATCTTCCATCCCTGCTAGGCTCATTGTTGTTCATCCTGGGAGCGCTGGTATTTTTCAGCGTGGCGTTGTTGATGGGTGTCACCGCGCTTGGCACCATCTTTGCAGGCAAAGAGGTTCCAGCACAGCAAACGATTCTCCTGGTTGTCTCCGCTTTCGAAGCAGTGCTCCTCATCATTGCTGCATTTGTCTCGATTCAACGATTCCTGGAGAAACCTTTTGCCGAGACGGATGCTTCGGTCAGGATTTCCATATGGCACATCCTGGTCAGCCTGCTTATTGCGGGGGTTGCTCTCCTCATAGGATATTACAGCGGCAAGACCTTGAATTGGTTTCTGCTTCCGATCCTGACGCTGCCCGCCGTAATCCTCCCCTTATATATTTTGTTTGGTTTGGGCGTTCGTGGAATCCCGCTGGGAACTCGGTGGCAATCCTGGAATGCATTCGGCATCGCAATGACCCTTGTTCCCTTCCTGCTCCTATTCCTTGAAGTATTTGCATTCATCGTTATTCTGATTCTTGTCGTTACGGTGATCATGTCCCAGCCAGGCTTTGCAGGGCAAATAGAAAGACTCTCGCAACAAATCTATGCACTCGGCCCACAATCCGCGCAGGCACAGAAGCTACTTGCTCCTTACTTGGTAAAGCCGGGCGTGATCGTGGTTTCACTGATCTATCTCGCCCTGCTTGTTCCCCTGCTCGAAGAAGTTGTCAAACCCCTCGCAGTGTGGCTCTCCGCCAACAAACTGACTTCACCCGCGCAGGGATTCGCATTGGGAGCATTGAGCGGTGCCGGATATGCACTCATCGAAACCCTCGGCGTCAGTCCACAAGCCAGCGGTTGGGCGAGCCTGCTGCTTTCACGTATTGGGACAGGGGTCTTGCACATCACTGCATCCGCCCTGATGGGCGCAGGGATCGTGTACGCCGTTCGTGAACGCCGTTATTTGAGTCTATTGGGAATCTATTTTCTTTCCGTCACGATGCATGGGCTTTGGAACTCAGTGGCGATTTTCTTTACCTTTTCAACTATTGCAGGATACTTTGACATGGAAAGTCCTCTCAAGGGATTACAGACATGGCTCAACATTGGAATGGCATTTCTCTCGGTAGCCTTTTTCATCGTTCTTATCGTAGCCAATCGCAAAATGAGAGAGACTCTCCCACAGCCGGTACTCATAGAAAAAGTGGAGAACCCTGTAACACAGGAACTTAATTAGCTACAGTCCCCTAACGGGGATAATAAAGAACACCGAGAGCTCAGAGAAAAACTCGAAAGTTATCATGGTAAGATATTCTCCATGTCCGTAACTCCTTATTCCTCCATGGCACGCGATGGTGACCTTGCCCAACTGGTCGGCTTGCGTCACAAACATTTCATCCTCCCGCTCAAGGCAGGGGCGAAATTCGAAACACATCGCGGCATTCTCATGCATGACGAACTGATCGGCAAAGAGTGGGGCACCCAGGTGTACAGCCACATCGGTTCACCGTTTTTTCTATTGCAGCCATCGCTTGGCGACCTGCTCATTGACCTGCCGCGCACCACACAGATCCTTTATCCGAAAGATATTGGTTTTATTTTTGTGACCATGGGTATCGGACCGGGGCAGAAGGTGCTGGAAGCAGGCACCGGCTCTGGCTCGATGACGACCGCCCTTGCCTACGCGCTGGGACCGGAGGGACGCGTCATCTCGTACGAGATCAAACCGGATGTCCAGAATCTCGCCCGCAAAAATTTGACCCGTTTCGGACTCGAATCACGCGTGGACTTCAAGCTGCGCGACATCGGCGAGGGCTTCGACGAAACAGACGCCGACTCGTTCTTCCTCGACGTGCCGAATCCGTACGATTTCACAGGTCAGGTGCGGAGCGCGCTCAAACCAGGCGGATTCCTGTGCTGCTTGATCCCCACCATGAACCAGGTGGAAAAGACTTTGATCGCCTTGCGGCAGAACAACTTTGCCTTTGTCGAAGTCTGTGAAATATTGTTGAGATTTTATCAGGCGGAACCCAACCGCCTGCGCCCCACAGACCGTATGGTCGCGCACACAGGCTTTTTGATATTCGCCAGAAAGATCGAGCCCAGCGAAGATCCGCGCGGCAGGGAATTATCCGAAGAGATCGGAGCTGTTTAACTTCAAGGAGGAGCTCTAATGCGCCGCATGTTCCGTCGCCAAATCCGAAAGACGCTTGCTCAAACTGTCCCACCGGTTTTACAGGAAGCTAACTTTGCCTTCGACAAAGGCGAATATGGACGAGCCGCTGAACTCTTCGAGAATATCGCCCAAACCGCCGATGCGCGCGGTGGACCGCGAGCTCCCATATTCCATTTACAGGCGGGACGCGCTCGCGTCTTTGCGGGGCAGACAAAACTGGGCATCCCCTCCCTCAAACGTGGACTTGAACTTTTCGCCCAGCGCGGACAATTGCTGAAGCTGCACCAAGCCGGAGCCCGCGTGATCGCAGAACTCAATGGGCGTGGACTGACGACTGAAGCCGCAGAGATGGATGGATGGCTCAGGAAATTATCTCCATCCATGCCCGCCGTGGAAACACAGCCATCTCCCGCGAAGCGGCCTGTTCTG
>JBGPNQ010000097.1:0-15501 GCA_041487615.1 Anaerolineae bacterium | reverse complement strand
TCCATGACTACACCTGCATCCCCCTCTGAGACTCTGCAAACTTCCGCCAATAACCTGGGCACGCGTTTCCCGGGCATCGTCTCTGCAGACACTCGTCCAAGTTTCAAAGGTTGGATCGTCGCCAAAGAGAATCTCGTTGAGGTCGCGACTGCTGTCCGAGATGAATTTGGTTACGATTTGTTGTCCACCCTTACCGGCGTGGATTACTTTCCTGAAAATAAGATGGAAGTGGTTTATCACGCCTACAAAACCACCGGTGGACCCGGCCTCGAATTCAAAGTTCAGGTTGCACGCGAAGAGCCGGTTGAGGTGCCATCACTCATCAACATCTGGCCCGGGGTCGATTTGCAGGAGCGCGAAGCCTGGGACCTTCTCGGTATCCGCTTCACAGGACATCCTGATCTCCGTCGCATCTTGATGTGGGAAGGCTTTGAAGGTCACCCCCTTCGCAAGGATTGGAAGGAAGCTTTTTATGAGGAAGATTTCAAGCCGTTCAAGAGTCGCTGGCCGGATGGTCAGTTCCGCCTGGCGGAAGAAAAGAATCCGTATAAAGACAACCTGAATTTCCCCGAGAACTTTGATCCCGAAAAATGGATTCCCGAAGGTGATGCGCTGCTGTATGGCTCGCTGGCACGCTACACCTTGAAACAAGAGGACGGTCTTGGTACAGATCGGATCGTGATCAACATGGGCCCGCAGCATCCTTCCACGCATGGCGTGTTTCGTGCCGCGCTAACTGTGGAAGGAGAAACCATTGTCGGACTCAAACCTGTGATCGGTTATTTACACCGCAACCATGAAAAGATCGGCGAACGCAATACCTATATTCAGAATATGCCTTTCACAGATCGCCTCGATTACTTCAATTCGATGGCGAACAACTTTGGGTACGCGCTGGCTGTCGAAAAGCTGATGAATATTCCGGTCGCAGAGCGCGCTGATTACATCCGCGTCATTATGGCGGAACTTACCCGTGTTCAGAATCACCTGGTATTTATCGGCAACCTTCTAAACGATTTGGGTGCGATGTACACGCCTGCGCTCTATGCCTTTGAAGAGCGCGAGCTCATTTTGGATATCTTTGAAGCTGTTTCCGGCGCACGCATGATGTGCAATTACTTCCGCTTTGGCGGCGTGGTTCGCGATATACCGGATGATGTCATGCAGAAAATCAAAGATCTGGTCTTCGAGCGCCTTCCCGCAAAAACGGAGGAAATGGATCGCTTCCTCACGGAAAACGAAGTGCTTGTCTCACGATTGAAAGGCGTTCACGTGATCGATGGAGAGACGGCCATCAAATACTCGGTGACGGGTCCCGTCTTGCGTGCTGCGGGTGTGCCCTACGACATCCGCCGTGCCGACCCATACAGCGTTTATGAGCGCTTCGAGTTCGATGTGGCCATGCGTTCACATGGCGATCTGTACGATAACTATTTGATCCGTCTGGATGAGATTTGGCAGTCTTTGCGGATTTTGCAGCAGGCTCTCAAGCAAATTCCTCAGGGTCCGATCATCTCTCAAAAACCGCAGTACCAGGTCCGTGTCCCGGCAGGTGAAGCGTACGGTCGCATTGAATCGCCGAAAGGAGAACTCGGCTTCTACGTGATCTCGAATGGCAAGCCGAATCCGTGGCGGTATCATGTGCGGGCTCCATCTTTCGTCAATATCACGCCACTGGAACAGATTTGTCTCGGCACCAAGATCGCGGATTTCGTCGCGTTGTTTGGTGTACTTGATGTTGTAATGGGCGAGTTGGATAGATAGATGTCATTGCGAGGAGCGTCTTTCGCGACGAAGCAATCTCCTCGAGAATGTGGAGAATAAACTATGTACGGAAAAGGTATTCTTAAAGGATTGAGCGTTACCTGGAAGCGATTCTGGGATACATATATTGATGATATTTCCTGGCTGTTGCGTGGGAAGAAACGCTATTACTCTGAAGAAGGCATCAAACACCGTTCAAGCAAGGATACCAAAGGAATCTTTACGATTCAGTATCCTGAAGAACGGCTGATCCTGCCCGAGGAAGCGCGCTATATTCCATTCCTTGTTTACGATGAGCTGCCGGACGGGAAGAAGGAACAACGCTGTACATCATGTGGAATTTGTGCGAAGGTTTGTCCTCCACAATGTATCTGGATCGTACGTTCTAATGACCCGAACACAGGTCGCCCAATCCCCGAGCCAACCGAGTTTTACATTGACGCGGACATTTGCATGAACTGCGGCTTTTGCGCGGAGTATTGTCCTTTCGACGCGATCATCATGGATCACGATTTCGAAATCGCATCCTATGGTCGCAGTGTGTATAACATGGAAAAATTGCTAAAACCTGCTTCATACTATAAGAGCATCCGTCCGGAAAATTACGCCCGCAACGAGGCGGAGCGCAAGGCAAAAGAAGCGGCCAAGGCAGCCAAGGCTGCGGGAGCCGCAGCGGCACCTGCTGCGTGATTTGTCATTGCGAGGAGGGCGAAAGCCTGACGAAGCAATCTCATGTAATCATAAACATGTAGGTTCATTGAGATTGCTTCGTCGATCCACAGGCTCCACGCAATGACATAATAGATTTAATGGGTACAATAAACATATGACAATTACAAAAGATGCAATCCTGGCCGCGTTGAGCAAAGTACAGGAACCCGAATTACATCAGGATCTTGTCACGCTGAACATGGTCCGCGAGTTGGAAATTAAAGACGACCAGGTCTTCTTCACCATCATGCTGACGACTCCTGCCTGTCCTTTACGCTCCCAGATCGAACGGGAATCGAAACAGGCTGTTATGACCGTCGCAGGCGTGAAATCCGTCAGTATCAAAATGGATTCGGATGTCCCGAATGATGGGCGTATGCGCGGTCTGGTCAGCATGCCGATCCGCAATGCGATCGCGGTCGGATCGGGAAAAGGTGGAGTAGGTAAGTCCACCGTCGCTGTGAATATCGCGGTCGCCCTCGCTCAAAGCGGAGCGCGCGTCGGTCTCATGGACGCGGATATTTACGGACCCAACACTCCCACCATGCTCGGCGTGGAAAAGCTCCCTCCTCCACAGGGGCCGAGACTCATCCCCGCCCAGGCGCACGGCATCAAAATGATCTCAATGGGATTGCTCGTCAAAGCGGGACAACCCCTCATCTGGCGCGGGCCGATGCTCAACTCCGCCATCCGTCAATTTTTGAGCGATGTGGAATGGGGCGAATTGGATTACCTCATCGTGGACCTTCCGCCTGGAACGGGTGATGCTTCATTATCGCTCGCACAGGCATTGCCTTTGAGCGGCGCAGTGATCGTCACACTTCCACAGTTGGTATCTCTCGAAGATGCCGGGCGCGGACTCAACATGTTCAAGACTCTGGAAGTACCGATCCTTGGCATCGTGGAGAACATGTCCTATCTTGAGTTGCCCGATGGCACACGCATGGATATCTTCGGGTCGGGGGGCGGTGCGGAATTAGCACGCGTCACCGAAACTACCTTCCTTGGGACCATACCTATCGATCAAAACGTACGTATCGGTGGCGATACTGGCAAACCGATCGTGGTCAGTTATCCTGAGTCGCCAGTTGCGAAAGCGCTGATGGAAATATCGCAAAAGATCGCCGCGCAAGTCAGCGTCGCAGCGTTGAGTACCAGAAACGAATTGCCGATCAATATCGTGGAATAAGCAGGTGGTACGAAAGATAAAAAAGACCTGATGAATGCTCTGCCATCAGGTTTTTTTGTCATATGAACGTTATAGGTCTGAGGCACTTCTCGATCGTACAACAGTCATGGATGCACATCAAGGCTATAATAAAAGGATAAATCATAAAAGGTTGTTACATCATGGAACTTTACTTCATCAGACACGGACAATCACAAAATAATGCAAATTGGGTCGACCCGGATTATACGGAAAGTCCTGACCCCGCCCTAACTGAAATTGGAATCGATCAAGCGTGTCATGTTTCAGAGTTTTTGATGGATGCACAGACTCTGGTGAACCCAATGGAATGGAATATTCAAAACCGTTTCGGCTTTGGGCTCACACACATTTACACAAGCCTGATGGAGCGTGCCGTGAACACCGCCGCACCTACGGCTCGCGCCCTGGGAATCCCGTTTGCGGCATGGGAGGACGTTCATGAGAGCGGTGGCATATTCGGTCGCGACGGAGAACAAAAACACCTGGGGCTGCCGGGAAAGTCGCGTTCCTATTTTGAACAACATTTCCCTGAGCTGGCTCTTCCAGCTCAATTGAATGGAACGGGCTGGTGGAACAGCCGTCCTTTTGAAACCGAGGAGCAATGCCAGCAACGCGCAGGAAAATTTCTGGCCGACCTGCTCGTCCGCCACGGTGATGTGGAAGGCAGACCCGAACATCGTGTCGCCATCTTCAGCCACGGTGGATTCTTTGTCCATTTGATGTTTGCCATCCTCAAGGCACCCTGGCGACAGGCTGCACACGGATTGCAGTCCTGGTTCATGCTAAATAACTGTTCCATCAGCCGCTTTGACTTCCGCGCCGGTGAGGTCAATATTGCCTATCTCAACCGAACGGATCATCTTCCCGACCGCTTAATTACGTAGCAAATCCAAGGCGTTCTCAAAGTCTGAGGATCTTCAATCGGTACCGCTACGCACACGACACCCCCTGGCACCGCATGTGATTTTTGAATTTGAATTGCTCAGCAATTCAGAGCAATTCATAACACATCATGGAGGTGAGATCGCAAAGATTTTAATGGTTTTCTTCGTGTGCTTCGCGGCTTTGCGGTTCAAAGGTTTTGTCGGACATTACTCTGAGAGTGTTCGCAGAAATCAACTTCTGCTTGAATCCCGCGGTATAGAGTGCTTTTATGAAGTGGGAGGCGCGGGATGAACATAATTCCAAATCACTTCTTTTAATCAAAATCGGCATCGGAAAGAACGTATCGGAAATGATAGCGTTCCAGGATATGTTCGAGTTGTTCTGCCTGTTCAGGTGTGACGTCAAGAAACTCCACCCCAATGTTGTAATACTGCGGACTTTCATCCTGGCGACACCATGCAATCCGCGCTGGAATGTTAACCTTTAACATGGGAGCATCGGGCCGATCGCTGGGAAAGTCGATCTCCATCGTCGTTTCCTTGTTGATCGTAGTCAATGATGTTCCGATGACCAGAGCACCGCGTAAAGTCAAATCACCAAGATAGCCCAGGAGAAGTTTTGGATGCAGATCATAGACTGGTGTAAATGCCATCAGTTTTCGGCGTGTTTCTTTTCGGCGCTCGCTCATGGGATGCTCCTCTCATTGTGCATACACGATACTCGGAATGTATCATAAGAGAAAAGCATTATCCACGCAAGTACAAGCACGCTATTAATATCAGGTTGTCATTTTATTTCGGCCCATAATTCTTCGCGCAGCTTCTGTCCCGCTTCATCCAACGGCATGCCTGCTTCCAGTTTTTGAATGATTTGCGCCGGTGGATAGGTAGCCGGATCCTTGCACATCTCCTCATCAAGCAAGTCCCGCGCAGACCGATTCCCAGTAGCGTAACGCGTATAGAGCGCCTCCTGAGCAGCAACTTTGGGACGCAACACAAAATTCAGGAATGCATGAGCAAGTTCCGGATTTGGTGCATCTGCGGCGATTGCCCAATCATCCTCCCAGATCTGTGACCCTTCACCTGGAACTACATACTTAATAGGAATACCTTGCGCGATCAACACGGCGGCATCTCCGTTCCAGCCCAGCGAAAGCCAGGCATCACCAGATGCAAGAAGTGGTTTGTAATTTGTCTCGAACGCCAGCAAATGAGGTTTGAGTGAAAGCAGATCATCGCGCGCACTTGCGAGTTGATCCCGCGAGGAAGCGTTATACGAGTGACCTCGCATCTTCAACGCCGCGCCGATCACCTCGCCTGGCGAATCCAGGAGGGTCACGCGCCGGCTATACTTTTCAGCCAGTGACCAGAAATTTGCCCATGATTTTGGTTCTTCATGGATCAGGTCGGTGCGATACATGAAGCCTGTCGTGCCCCAATCTTTGATGATGCTCACGCGCGATTCAGGATCATGAGGACGACCCATGTGAAAACGCGGATCCAGGTATTTGATGTTTGGAAGCAGGGAATGATCGAGAGCCAGGAGATGACTTTGTGCATTGAGTTCGCGCACAGCATAGTCAGGAGGGACCAACACATCCACACCCGGGCTTTCGGTCTGCATCCGTTCAATAAGTTCCACCGCGCTTGGAACGATATCCAGGCGCGCAACTACGCCACACTCAATTTCGAATTGTTGAAGTGTCTGAGGGTCGATGTAATCCGGCCAGGTGAGGATTGTAAGAGTTCTCTTCATGCGCTTCTCACAAGTCCTAGATTTCCCTTTGCCGAAAACGTTCTGCAATGAACACAAGAGTCAATGTCCCGATCATCATCAACACGGCCAGAGCGATCATGATCGGCAGGCGATTTGCAAAACGCAATTGGCTGAAAAGATATACAGGGAACGTTGGTTGCGTGCCGGCAAGGAAGAGCGCCAGCGCAAATTCGTCAAACGAGACGGTAAACGCGGTCAGCCACGCGGAAACCATCGCCGGAAAGATCAACGGCAGGACCACGCGCCGCAGCGTGGTCGGATAGTCTGCACCCAGATCCATGGCCGCTTCCTCGAGATTGGAATCAAATCCGGCCAGCCGCGAGGCAATGATCAACAACGTGTAGGGCAAAGCAACAACCGTATGTGCGATACCCACCGTCCAGAGCGAGCGCTCGATATGCAGAACAGAAAACAAGATCAGAAGCGCCACACCCAGCACTACATACGGGACGATCAACGGAAGGACTGCGAGCGCAACCAGAATGTTCTGCCCACGGAATTTGTAACGTAACATCAGGATTGAAACCATGGTTCCCAGGACGGTGGCGGCAATGCTGCTTCCTGTAGCAACAAGAATACTGTTTCGTGCCGAACGCAGAACTGCATCGGCAGCAAAGAGCTTCTGATACCAGTCGAACGTCAATTGTTTGATTGGAAAGGAAAGCGACGCACTCGAATTCACTGAAAATAGGAATAACAACGCAATGGGCAGATACAACAATGCGATCAGGCCCAAGTAATAAAACGTAAGCGGGATCGAAGTACGGCGCGCGTTCATTCGAATAACTGCCTTAGGTCAATGAGACGCGTGGCCAGCGCAAGCAGGATCAACGTCGCGGCAAGCATCACCATCGAAAGTGCAGAACCCAGAGGCCAGTTGGCGGCTTTGGTGAAAAAGTCCTGGATGATATTTCCATATAAAAATCCACGGCTTCCGCCTACGAGTAAGGGGGTCACATATTCGCCAATCGTAGGGATGAAGACCATGAAGAACGAGGCGAACACACCGGGCAGACTTAGGGGCAGGGTGATTCTTGTGAATTGGCGAAACGGACGCGCACCGAGATCGGCTGCGGCTTCGAACAGAATGGGGTCAATGCGTTGAAGCGCGGCCAGGATCGGCAATGCCGCAAATGGAATCCAAACATAGATGAGTGTCAGGATCACGGCTGTCCGGTTGTATAGCAAGGCACCCAAAGGCTCTTGAATGAGGCCGATATAGATAAGAAAAGAATTGATGACGCCTTCTGTTCCCAGCAGGATCTTCCATGCCATCACACGTAGCAGGTAGCTCGTCCAAAAAGGGACAAGTAGCAGGATCAAATAGAAACCTGCGCGGGTCCCCGCGCGAAGCGCAAGGAAATATGCCAATGGATAGGCGAGCAGGATTGTACTCATTCCAATGCCCAGTGCAGTTAACGCTGAAATCCCCAGGAGCCGCCAATAGCTTCCTGTTCCCGCGACGCTGACGTATTGATTGAGTGTAGGAGTCCAGGCCTGAAGAAGATCCCCGCGCATATCTGCACGAAAACTGAACGCTGCCATGAGAAGCACTGGTAAGACGAAAAATAGACTGAGCCAAAGCATTGGCGGCAGATAGATATACCAGAATGTAGCGCGACGATCCAGACCCCGACCCCCTCCCGACCTTCGGTCACCCTCCCCCTTTTTCTTTCGAAAAAGGGGGAGGGCTGGGGTGGGGGTTGTCACGGCGCGGCTTTTACCTCAGCCCACATCGCCGTCCAGGCATCGCGCTGTTCGGCTGTCAGATTCGGCGTGAAGTTTGTCTTGCTGAGAACGTCCGGGTTATCGATGGAGAATGCCTGCTTGAGTGTTTCATCTGTGATGCCATTCATCACATCCTGATTTACATCGCCGTAATAAAATTGGTTGACAACATTATTGCCGGTTGCCTCGCCAAGTTTTTGATCAAGGAACTTCAGCGCAAGGTCATAATTCTTTGTCCCTTTGCGAATACCATACACACCCACCCAGGAATTGCGCCCCTCCTTGGGATTTGCATACGCAACAGGCATGCCTTCCCCCAGCAGCGTGGCATACGCACCCTGCCAGGCATACGCCGCCCAAATATCGCCGGACTTCATACCTTCCACAAGTTCAGGCTCGCCGGACCAGTAGAAGAGATTTAGGTCACGCTGCTTGATCCATTCAGCCTTGATCGAAGCCAATTGATCGGACGTGATTTTGGTTTCATCATAACCATGAATATAGGCAGAGATTGTAACGGCGCCCGGACCGTCATCCCACATGGAGATATGTCCCGCATATTTCGGGTCCATCAGCGCGGACCATGAGTCGACTCCTTCGGGAATCTTATCGGTGCGATACAGGATCGATGTGAATCCCCAATCCCATGGAACAAAATATTGCTTGCCGTTGATTTGCCCGATCTTCTTGAAATTTTCGGGAACCTTGTCCCAATTCGTGAGTTTGCTGGTGTCGATCTCCTGGACGAGCCCCTCATCCACGTAGAACTGCAACCAGCCAGTATACGGATGGAATATGTCCGCCTGATCGCCGGCTTTCATCTTGGAATAAATGTCGGCATCGGAAGCGCCGATCTCAAAATTGACTGTTACTTTTGGATACGTATTTTTGAAGTCCACCCAAAAGTCTTCGGCGTCATAGCCAGCCCAATCCAGGACCGTCAGCGAGCCAGTCTGTTCAGCAGGCGGGACTTCGGTTGCAGGTGCGGCACTTCCACAAGCTGACAAAATAAGAGCCAGGACAAACGCCAGCGCCTGGACCGTAAAAAGCATAGATCGTTTCGATTTCATCTCCTCATCCTTTCCAGTAACAATAAAATGAAGGTGCGGAACAATCCTTGTTTGAAATGAGCGTCTCCTTTTCAGACCTCCTTCTCAACAGCATCTATGCAGTTATGAATTTCAATGTTGACCTATAATATCTGATTTATTATATCACCCGTGTCAAGCGGTTTGTTTGACATCGGGAGTGTCCAAAAGAATGGGCTCATTGTGAATTCGCCACAGAGTACCCCGCGCCCATTGACCCGCACCTGCGGTTGGGGCAGGTGGAAAAAACTCTGGAATCTCTGTGGTCCCTGTGGCTTAACCTCTCTGATTCCCAATACGGTATAATTGAAGCCATGAATACAAACATTATTGGCGTACGTTTTACCAAAGTAGGCAAGATTTACCATTTCGATACTGCCGCCGTCCCTGATGTGGGGATCGGTGAGCACGTTATCGTTGATACTTCCCGCGGCAGACACCTTGGCGAGGTGGTCCAATTTGTGAAGGAAGCTCCTGAGAAACCGGAGGGCGGCTGGAGGTCTGTAGAGAGGCGGGCGACGCCCCGCGACCTGCTGCTGCTCCAGTCATGGCAGTCCAAGCAGACCGAAGCGATGATCAACTGTCGCGCCCGCGCATCCGAACTCAAGCTCGAGGGTGTGAAGATCGTCACCGCCGAATACAACTACGATGGTTCTCGTCTCGCCTTCCTCTTCAGCACGGAGAGCGAAGAAAAGGTCGATCTCAAGTCCCTCAAAAAGGATATGCACGAGCTTTATCCCAACACGCACATCGAGTTGAGACAGATCGGTCCACGTGATGTGGCAAAGATCATTGGCGGCATGGGCGCGTGTGGACTCGAGTCCCGCTGCTGTTCGAAATTCCTCACCGACTTCTCCCCGATCTCCATCAAAATGGCAAAAGATCAGGGCATTTCGCTCACGCCCAATGAGATCACCGGCATGTGCGGCCGCCTGCGCTGCTGCCTCATTTACGAATATGAGCAGTATGTTGCCGCCCGCAAGGAACTTCCCAAGCGCAACAAGCGCGTTGTCACACCTAAAGGCGAGGGCAAGGTTATCGATGTCCTGCCCATGACAAACAAAATCATGGTGCTGCTCGAAGGTGAGGAAGGCAAACGCTTTATGGAAACTTTTGACCGCGAAGACCTGCAGCCGTGGGACGAGCTTGAAGCCATGCGACGCAAATCACAGGCACCCTGTGACCGTCATAACAACGGCGGATGCACTTGCGGCAAGGCCAGCTCGCGCAACAGGGACAATTAACTTTTTGCCACGGAGATGCTGCGATACAGAGATTCTGTTTGTTAACTTCCTGATCCAGGTGTTCTCCAGGGTAGGTTCTTTAACCGCCTAACCAGTTTTTTTCTCAACCCGCGGACGACTCATTTTCAGCCAACACATGTATCCCAGCCCATGACCGAGTCTCACCCGAATCTTTCCTGATATTGTAGGACAAAGGCGCTTACCGTGGAATATGTCCTGGTTGTGGCAGCATTTCTATTGCTCTTTTACGGGATTTGGTTTTTCAGGAACCTCCTGAAATCAGGAAGAGCCAAAAAGATCCATAGAGACTATCAATCCCTATTAGATCAGAAATTAGAACCATTGGGCTTCGAGAAAAAAGAGGAGTTGGTTGGTGGTAGGGAAAGAATCGCATTATACAGGCGTGACTCACGTGAGATCAGCTTGAATTATGAAATCTCCTACGACCACAATAGCCTTTTCCTCACAAACGGCAGGAATAGCACTTCGATCAAAATATCCAATAGCACCGACTCGAAAGACAATTTCATCAAAACCCTCGAAAGATGGCTGGCAGAAAACCAATGACAGAACAATCCGACACTTGGGACTCCCCTCAAAATATCCTCGTTATTCTCGCGCATCCCGACGACCCTGAATTCTTCTGTGGCGCAACCCTCGCCAAATGGGCAGGCGCGGGACATCGGGTCACTTATCAATTGCTGACCTGCGGCGATAAGGGGTTCAATGAGTTTACACCCGCGGACATGACTCCCGATGCGCTGTGCGCCATCCGCCACGAAGAGCAGCAGGCCGCGGCGAAAGTTATCGGCGCGGAGGCGGTCCACTTCATGGACTGTCCCGATGGCTACCTCGTTCCCACGATCGACTTGCGTCGTGACGTTGTCCGCATGATCCGCAAATTCAAACCTGACATCCTTGTCACCTGCGATCCGCAAACTCTCTTTGCGATATACGGGATCAATCACCCCGATCACCGCGCCGCCGGACAGGTCACCATGGACGCGGTCTTTCCGGCTGCCGGGAGTCCCGTCTTCTTTCCTGAATTATTGACTGAAGGTTATGAACCGCACATGCCAAAGGAAGTCTGGTGTTCGTTGACCATGCAGCCGAATGTGACCGTCGACGTGACGGATACCTGGGATGTAAAACTCGAGGCCCTGCTCCAGCACAAAACACAGATCGGCGATGCGGACAAATTCAAAGAGCGCATCAAATCCCGCCACACGGAAGAAAGCACGGACGAGAATCCACGCTACGAAGAAAAGTTCCGCGTCGTGAAATATAGGTAACATATGTCATTGCGAGGGCGCCAGCCCGAAGCAATCTCCGCTTATGCAGATTCTTGTACTTGATAGGATTCAATCATTTACAGAGTGCCGCATAATTAACTAAACCTGGAATTGGAGTTTTAGCCTGCAAAATCATTCAAAAGTTTGGTTACGCATGCTATGCGTGAGACAAGCGGTAGATGGAGATTGCTTCGTCGGGAATGGCATCCTCCTCGCAATGACAGAGTATTTATGAACATCGTCAACGTCGGTTATGCATCCACGAACTACTACGCCATCGACGTCAAGAGCGGCAAGTTATTGGTTGACTGCGGATGGCCTGGCACACTTCCGCAATTCACAAAAGTACTCCAGCGAAAAGGGAGTGCGCTCAGCGAGTTGAAGTATCTACTTGTCACACATTTTCACCCGGATCATGCCGGGCTTGTTCAAGAGCTAAAGAACTACGGGACGAAATTGATCCTGCCCGAATGTCAAAACGACTTCATTATTCCGTTCGCTCGATACTTTAGGGGCAAAGCCTTTCCGTACACCGAAATCAATCAAAGCGACAATCTCAACTTGAAGTTGGGAGATGGCCGTAAATTTCTGGCTGGCATCGGTTTGAACGGAGAGATCATTCATACTCCCGGGCACAGCGATGACAGCGTGACGCTGATCCTTGACGAAGGCTTTGCATTTACTGGAGATTTACATCCCGGTTTTATGAATACAGAGGATATTGTCACACGCGAAAGTTGGGATAAGATCCATCAACACAAGATTACAGGAATCTTTCCCGGACATGGTGGATAAATTCTCAGCTGTAACTACAGAGTGCCGCATATTTAGGTAAACTTGCGATTTGAGTTTCAGCCTGCAAAACCATCTAAAAAGCTTACTTACGCATGTTATGCGTGAGACAAGCGGTAAATAACACTGAAATTCTCCAAAAATAACATTACAATCGAATATGTGATGGGATTTGTATGCATAGATTAGGAACATATATTCCCGAGGATCGCCTGCAGGCATTGATTCAGGGTAAGTCCCTGCCCAGCCATACGAACGGATCTGCCATCTTTGCAGACATCTCCGGCTTTACCCGCCTCACTGAAAAATTGACCCAGACTCTCGGTCCGCGCAAAGGTGTGGAGGTGTTGTCAGGGCAGTTGAACGCCGTCTATGGCGCGTTGATCGATCAGGTGGAAGGCTATGGGGGAAGTGTCATTAATTTTGCTGGCGATTCCATAATCGGCTGGTTTGAGGAGACGGGTTTTTCATCCGCACCGTTGAGAGCTGTCACCTGCGCGCAAGAGATGCAATTGGCGATGCAGGAATTCAAGGAGTTGTCGCTTAAAGTTGTCGTCACAACTGGAACGGCGCGGCGCCTGATGGTGGGAGATCCAAATATCCAGTTGCTGGACGCGTTGGCAGGCAGGACGATCGCACGCCTCGCCACCGCGGAACGATTGGCTCAAAAGGGCGAGATCATTCTGGATGCAGACACGCTTCAATTCATTGGAGAGCATGTCAGCGTCCGCGAACAAAGAATTGACTTCAACACATCTGAATGTTTTTCAGTTCTTAAATCGCTGGCACATCCGTCGGAAAAACATGTGCTGCCGGGGCTGGACATGGACGCCTTGCCGATGGAGAGTTTGCGTCCCTGGTTGTTGGCGGCTGTTTATCAACGTGAACATAGCGGCATGATTTCATTTCTTACGGAGCTGCGGCCGGCAGTTCCGCTCTTTGTGAATTTTTCTGGAATTGATTACGACAATGATCCAGATGCAGAAAAAAATCTGAATACATTTGTCGCCGAAGCCCAGCGCGTAATCACAAAATATGATGGTGCGTTGCTCCAACTGGTGATCGGCGATAAGGGCAGCTACTTGTACGCTGTATTTGGAGCGTTCACTGCCCACGAAGACGACGCGCAAAGAGCAATATACGCTGCCCTTGAGATTAAACAAATACCCAAGCAATTGAAGTATGTTCAAGCTCTGCAAACAGGCATCAGCCTTGGAACACTGTGTGTGGGTGCCTACGGGAATGCCACACGTCAAACGTATGCAGCACTTGGTGATGATGTGAACCTGGCGGCGCGGCTGATGACACTTGCCAGGACGGATGAGATTTTCATCTCGGGGCGGGTTCAAATTGAAATCGCGGACGCGTTCACCCTCGAGCCTCGCGAACCGATTGCCATGAAAGGCAAAGGCGAACCCCAGTCTGTTCTGGCGGTGACGGGTATCAGTCATCATCGTGCCACTCGTCTGCCCGAACCTACCTACCGGCTGCCAATGATCGGGCGGCAGAACGAATTGACCCTTATTGATGAAAATTTGAAACTCGCGCTGCAAGGCAAGGGTCAGATCATTGGCATCACAGCCGAAGCCGGGATGGGTAAATCGCGGTTGATCGCGGAGGTCATTCGCCTGGCTCGCAAACGCGGCTTTGTCGGATATGGCGGCGCCTGCCAATCATCCGGGACGAATACGCCCTACCTTGTCTGGCGGCCGATTTGGCAGGCATTCTTCGATCTTGATCCTGAAATGCCGCGGCGAAAACAAACGCGCCTGCTGGAAGGTGATCTTGAAGATCGCGTTCCCGAGCGCCGGGATTCGCTCCCATTATTGGGGCTTGTGCTTGATCTGCCCCTCCCAGATAATGAATTTACGCGCGCCCTTGAGCCCAGGGATCGTAAGAACGCGCTCGAGACGTTGCTGGAAGATTGTCTCAAGTCAGCAGTCCGTGAAACTCCTCTCCTGATCGTACTGGAAGACCTGCACTGGATCGATCCTCTCTCGCACGATCTTTTGGAAGTACTGGCACGCGTTAGCGAAAATCTGCCGATATGTTTTGTCCTGGCCTATCGCCCACCCGATCTCGTGCGGCTCCAGGAAGAGCGCGTGGAAGCAATCTCGTACTTTACCAAGATCGAATTAAGGGATCTTACCGCTTCCGACGCAGAGCAGTTGATCCGCGCAAAACTTGCGCAACTGTTTCCCGAACGAAGTGGCACGCTGCCCAAAGCCCTGGTGGATGAACTCACCCTGAAATCACAGGGGAATCCATTCTATATGGAGGAACTCCTCAACTATTTGCATGACCGCGGCTTGAATCCGTACGATGTACGTGCTCTCAAAGAGCTTGAACTGCCCACCAGTTTGCAGACACTGATCCTTAGCCGCATTGACCAATTGACCGATCCACTCAAGGTCACGTTGAAGGTGGCAAGCATTATCGGACGTGTCTTCCCCTTTTCATGGTTGTACGGATATTATCCATCGCTTGGTGAAGAGAGTGTTGTCAAGGATAATCTTACTCAATTGTCCAGGCTGGATCTGACACCCTTGGATAAACCTGATCCCGAGCTGGCTTACCTCTTCAAACACATCGTCACTCAGGAAGTGGCATACGAGAGTATTTCCTACAGCACACGCGCTCAATTGCATGAACTGTTGGCGCGCTACCTCGAAGCAACGTATCCTGACGATCTGCCACTGGAAGCCCTGGCATTCCACTACAGCCGGAGTAATAACCTGGGCAAGAAACGGGAATATTTACGTAAGTCCGGGGATGCGGCACAGGCCGTCTATTCGAACGCAACCGCATTGGATTACTATCAACAGGCGCTCGCCTCAGTCCCGGAGGCGGATGAAGCGATAGATCTGCATATCCACTCAGGCACAATTTATCAGCTGATTGGCAAGCGGGAGGAAGCGAAAAACCATTACCTGCTGGCATTGCAGATTGCCACAGCCAACCAGCTTATGCCGAGAATCATCGAGTGTGAGATCCGGCTGGGAAATGCGTGG
>JBGPNQ010000096.1:0-15538 GCA_041487615.1 Anaerolineae bacterium | reverse complement strand
AGCTATCACGACATTAACATCTGGCTCGTGGCACTGGGAATTGGTCTGGTGATCATGAGTATTGCCGTCTACGTCGAATTCCGGCGCGAACGCTTGCGGGCGCGTTTTCGTGAGTTGAGCGAAACACTCGAAAGGTGGGAGTAAAGATGCCGGGTATGTCTGCGCTACTCTGTCTGGGATTGATCTTCGTTTTGGCCATCGTGGTGATAACGATATTCGCACTTGCATCGAATAGGAGAAAGGACTCTCAATCGCCAAAAGACCGATCAGCACGACAAACTAACAAAGGGTCGAGGAGTTGGATCGCGTACCTTGTAATTGCCATCATTCTGTCATTTTGGTCGGGACTCGCGGCAGTGTTTTTCCTCATGGTCATGTGGGTCATACTGCAAAACCCAAAAGGCGGTCTGAGTTCTGCTGTCAGCAAAACGGAACAAAGCACCGCCCGGCGCGTCTATACGTGGCTGTTCTTCTCCTCCTTCATTACAGTGCCCGTTTTTATCATCATTGTTGCTTCATCCTATTCCCGGGATTCGACAAACCATGAACATGTCCTGCATGCCCTCACTCCCCTGATCTTTCATGCGCCACTCTTGCTCGGCCTGACTTCCAGGAGCCGGTTCGTCTATCGACACACTCAAATGGGACTCATGCTGATCTCGCTGCGCGCGGGTATGGCAGCGCTAGCACTGTCCATGGGTGATTACCCGGAGGACGGCATATGGTTGTTCCTGCTCGGCAATGGATCGCTCTGGTTATTTGGAAGCATCTGGGGTTGGGTCCAGGTCAGCCGCGGCGACTGCTGGTGGATGAAAGTAAAGAGTGAACATATACACATATCCAGCGACGAAATTGAATCTCTGGCACCGCAAAAGCATATCGAGCGGAGCAGGGAATTCGTGAACCGATACGATGCGAACAACGCCAAAAAACATGCCCTGGCTGCGTTCCGACGCGGAGATGTTGATGTGAAACGAGAAGCCGTCAAAATACTGGAAGTTCTGGACGAAGTGGAGTCATTCTAAGGAATAAGAAGATGGAAAACAAACCTTCAAAATTTTGGGCATACATGGCTGTGATTGTGGGCATACTGCTTATGCTCATGGGACTCGCCGCGCTGATCGGTTATTTCGGTCTGCCGATCTTCTTTCCCGTTGGCGACATGCTTAGCTATAACCTGGGGCAAATCGCGGCGATATTTTTGGGGCTGGTCTGCGGGTCGCTGGCTGTCTATCATGGCCTGAGTTCCATCAACGGACGCAAATCGTCGATTTTCAAATTGCCCTCCTTCTATGTATTCTGGATCGGGCTCGCGCTTGTATTAGGAATGGGAAGTCTCATCATCAACTTTGATATCCTCACAGATTACTTATTCCCGCCGTTATTCATGCTCGGTGCAATGCTCTCCACATTTGCAGTATTGGGTTGGTCGATTCGCAGAATGGGCGAGCCGATCACCTGGCGGCAGGCAGCGCTCGCATTTGTATGTGGCAGCACACTTTCAATACTCGTGGCTATTTTTCTGGAAACTATTCTTCCCTATCTTGCCTATCTTTTGTTGGAACCTCTCTGGTATCTTGCCGATGGCTTTTCGAATATGGGTTGGGGCGGGCCGGGTATCATTGAAAAATTATTCTCCTCGCCATTGATTCTTGTCTTCCTCGCCGTTGTTGCCGTTGAAGCACCCATCCCGGAAGAATTTGCCAAAGCACTTGGAATCCCAATGTTTGGACGCGCCCGGATCACGGACGAACGACAGGCTTTCGCAATTGGTCTGGCAAGTGGTGCAGGATTCGCCATCCTCGAAAACATGCTGTATGAAGGTCTCTACGCCAATTACAACGGCTGGGGCTGGGCCGGCATTACATTACTCCGCTCGGTTGGTTCCGTCCTTCATCCAATTGGCACGGGCATTATTGCTCTTGGCTGGTTTCGCATGAGGGAACAGGGAGCAGGAAAATTATTCAAAGCCTATTTGCTGTCTGTCGGCCTGCATACGCTCTGGAACGGCGGCTTCGAACCACTTCTCTACTTGACGGGATTGGACTACTTCGCCGGGCCGGGTTCCTCCCTCTCCTTTTATGGTGAGACGCTCAGCACATTGCTGGTCGGATATTTGATCCTGCTCTCGATCGGACTCTGGATGCTGTTGCGTCGAATCTTGAACCAAATCTCTGAACGCGTCATCACGGACCCCGTGCCTGCCGCCGTTTCGAAACGCGCCATCGCGGCCTGGGCGGTCGCGTGCGCGCTGGTGATCATTCCCATTGGAGCGACATTGAGCCCGGCCTGGGTAGCGATCAAACAATTGATTTTCGAAGGTGTCCGGTAATTATCAATCGGTATCAAAGAGGCCTGAGATGGATAACAATGACAACATGAACCCATTCGATCAGGAAGATGATCCCAAAAGGCGGCTGATCCTGCTATCATTTTCCATTGGGGCACTCTTGGTATGCTGTGTTGCATTCATTGCTGCATTTTTCTACTTTCAGCCTGATCAACTGTCTCAACTTGCCCGGTATTTTCCATCGCCCACGACAACCCCAACGCGGACGGTTACACCAACCCCCACGCACACGTCCACTCCAACTCCCAACGGGACCGCAACGGCCAGAGCCCAACAGGCAACAGGAACCGCTGCTCCTTTTCAAGCGACTGCTGAAAATGCGCTCACGGAGTGGCAGGCGCTAGTTTCCGACAACTTCGATACAAATGAAAGGCACTGGTATGTGGGAAACGACAACGATGGATATGCAAGGCTGATTCGCGAAGTGAAGGATGGAAGTTATCGATGGGATGCCACAGCTCACCAGGGCTTCGTCGGCTGGATGGACATACCCTCAAAATATGTCAAGGATTTTCGTTTGAGCGTCGAGATTAAAAAGGTAAAGGGTCCTGACGATGCGGAATATGGAGTTTTCTTTAGAAGAAACTCAAAGGGATATTATTATTTTCGTATCAACGACAATACGCAGTTCGCGCTCGATCTACAATACAAGGACGAGTGGAAATCATTGATAGACTTTACGTATACCACTGCCATTCGGCCGGGTGAAACAAATAGGATCACCGTGCTGGCGATTGGCGATCACTTCATTTTCTACATTAATGATCGATTTGTGGCCGAAACACATGATGACCAATTTCAAAGTGGGAGCAGCGCAATTGCCATGAGTTTGTTCGAAGCCAATCAACAAGCCACTTTTGAATTCGATAATATCGAACTACGCGCTCCGAAATAATGATCGCAACAAATTGCGACTCATCCCCAGGCTGCCCTGACCAATTCTGGCAATATTTCTCCAGACTTGCCGTGTAGAGAGTAATCCGCCTTCGCTGTAAGCGGAGTCGGCTCAGCGTTGATTTCCACAACCACCGCGCCGCGATTGTGCGCGGCAAACGCCAACGATGCAGCAGGCTGTACGACCCCTGACGTGCCAATCGAAAAGAAAACCTCACACGAGCGCGCCGCCTCGACCGCTGTTTCGAGTTGATCGCGTGGCAGCGCCTCGCCAAACCAGACGACGTCCGGTCGAAGCAGTCCGCCGCATTGCTTGCAGCGCGGCACGGATTCGGTATCATCATCCCATGCTTCCGCAATTGTATAACAATCGGCGCAACGTACGCGTTGAATATTTCCGTGCAACTCAAGCACATTTCGATTCCCTGCCATGCGGTGCAAGCCATCCACATTTTGGGTGATCAACGTAAATTTTGGGATGCGTTTTTCGATTTCAACCAGTGCATAATGGCCCGCGTTCGGGCGCACACTTTTCACAGCTTCCCGCCTCCAGGCGTACCAATCCCAGATCAATTTGGGATCGCGCGCGAATGCATCAGGCGAGGCCAGCTCTTCCGGCTTATACTGCGCCCACAGGCCCGTTTGAGCGTCCCGAAACGTGCGCAGGCCGCTTTCCTGGGAGACTCCTGCTCCGGTTAGCGCGACCAGTTTCGAGGTCCCGCGCAGAAGTGTAATTAATCCAACGGGGATGATCAGGGAATCGGCATACATCGCGTCAACGTGATGTTGTGATCATAGATTTGCGTCCGCCCGATGATCCGCTGGTCTTCCGTAAGTGCCACGAGTTGATATTCCAGCCACGCATCCTTGTAGAAACGATAGCGTCTGATATTATCCGTGCCGATGTCATAGTTGAAGGAACCATTATCCGCTTTGACCATGATCGCGCCCGAATTCCAATCAGTGACGTTCAATGTGTTCTTCTTTTCCCGCAAGCGTGTGAACAACAGAACGCTATGCGTGCTGACAATATCCTCCACAAAAGCCGAGATCTTTACGTTGCGCGGTGTGCACGGACCTTCATTCCAATACAGTACTGTGTTCGAGATCAGAATGGCGATGAAACCAACATTTACAGGTGTAAAGTAACCGGCATTATTCAAAAAACTGGCCGGTAGAGTGGCCGGTAGTGCAGGGGCAGGAATGTTAGTGGCGGTCATCGTGGGTGTGAATAATTCCGCACCGATCGCGGTTACGGTAGGCGTAAACGTAATTGGCGTGTTGGTGGAAGTTGCAAAAAGGTTCTGGGTAGGCGCTGGTGTGACGGTTGGGACGGAAGTCGGTGTATCGATGGCGGGCGGAGGCGTGGGAGTAAAGACCAGGCGCCCGATATCGCTGAGCGATGCACAACTGGAAAGAAAAATCGACAACAGGACGATGTAATTATTTTTTTTCATGGAACGACCTTTTGCAAGCCTCACGAGTGGATGGGCGCTTATGGGTACAATATCCTGCAATGAGAGAGCGAGACTTCGCTGCGAGAGGCCACCGAACGTCCAAGCACTTTCTGCGAAGCTGTGGATGCGACCAGTTGATATTGGAACCAGGCATCCACATAGAAACGATAGTGCTGAATCTGACTTAATTCCAGGGTGTAAAAATAAGTGCCCTGATCATTGTCGGCGAAGATCGCGCCTCCTCCCCAGTCGGTGTGGCGTCCGCTGTATTTGTCCTGTAAACGATACCATAAAGTTACATACCTCAATCGTTTTGCAGGCAATACCTGGGCCTTAAATTGGATGGATCGCGAACCCTCGCAGGTACTTCCCCACACAATCTGACTGGTGGATCGCTGAACAGATAGAAACAAATTTGGTGAAGGCGTAAATAGGCTGGAGTCCAGGGGCTCTAACGTGATCGTTGGTCGTACCGTCGACGTGAAGGCGGGAAGCGGCGTGCTGGTGTTCAGCGGAGTGCCCGGTGCCGGGGTCGTGGAAGGTTCAACAGTATTGATGACAAAGAGATTCGGTGTGTTTGTGGCCTGCAATGAAAATGGAGTGGCTGTGGGCTGCGGTGAGCTAACCGTAGTGGCTGCCGGTGTTTGCAGAAACGGGATGGACGGGAGACCGCTGCAACCAGCAAGAAGAAGAATAAGCATCGTCACAAAAAATGATCGTTTCATAATACCTCATCCATGATAATTCATCCTGCTGCTATGGCTCCCATTGCGGCTGCCAGTCTGGTTCGGAGTTGTCGGTGACCTGTCGCAAATCCGTTCCGTCAGGGCGCATGATAAATATATCAGCCTGATCGTTATTTCGCAAAGAGTTAAAGGCGATCCATTGGCCATCGGGGGAGAAGGAACTGGCCGCATTATTGCCTCCATTGGTAAGTTGTGCCGCCGTTTCCGCGGCAACATCCACCAGGAAAATATTCTTATTGCCCGCCGGGCCGGCGTAGATGAGGAGTTTCCTGCCATCGGGCGACCAATCGATGCTGCCGCCAATACCGGGCAATCCACGCGTCAACTGATGAACATTTGACCCATCTGAATTCATCAGGAAGATTTCATACGCGTCGGGCCGGTCCACTGCCATGGCGAACGCAATCGTCGAGCCATCCGGCGACCAATCCACGGCGACAATCGTATTCGGCCCTGCATAAAGCAGATCTGGATTCTCGCCGGTGTTATCAACGGTCCACAGCGAAGTGGGACCTTCAGCGGCGCGGTTGGCAAACAGAATCTTGGCGCCATCGGGCGAGAATGTCGGTGAAATGACGTTACCGATATGATTTGTCAGTCGGATTAATTTCGCTCCATCGAAGATGAAAAGGAAGAGGTCGAACACGCCACCGTTTTGATTCGACGCATACACCACGGAACCACCCAACGGTGAATAAACAGGATAATAACTATGAGCTTCGAGATTGGTCAGTTGCTGGTATCCGGTCCCGTCGGCATTGATCATGCAGAGCTGGTTATAGTCGCCGCGCGTACAGGTGAAGATGATGCGTCCGATGTGTTCCTTCGTGGGCTGGGGAGCAGGCGTACGTGTGTCCAGTGCCGTGGGCAGGGCTTTGTCGGCTAGATTCAAATTGGAGAGGTTGACAGGTGTGGACGGAATCAGGATGCATAATGTGATCGAGAGCACCACCAATATCAACCCCAGCGGTAGATGGACGCCGCGTGGATTCGTTCGACGAGAGAAAATACGCCGTCGTGACATAACTATCTAAATTTTACATCGTTTCATTGGCTGACAGGAAACCTGTCTCCACGCGGCAACGGTAACAGGTTGTCATGAAGGCGATGAGATCGAAGACACATTGAAGGAAATTGCAGAGTGACATTTGTATAAATTCCAAACCATTAAAGACATCCCTCAAGACGGAAAACTTGAGGGATGTCTTTTCATTACTCTTCCGGCGCAGTGAGGAGATCAACCAACTGTTTCCACCAGGGCCTGCACCAGTTCCCTGCAGAAATCCGGAATATCGGCCACCACCCTGCCCCAGACCAGATTTCCTTCGCGAAAGGCAGCCTCGTCCACCCAGCTTCCACCGGCGTTGAGGATGTCATCCTGAATGCCGAGGGAACCGGTCGCGCGGCGTCCCTTCATAATTCCTGCCGAGATGGCGATCAGGCCGCCATGGCAGATGATGCCAATGATCCTGCCTTGAGAATCCATCCTGCGAACCAGGTCAGTTACGACAGAATAACGTCGCAGCTTGTCGGGCGCCCATCCGCCTGGGAGGATCAGCCCGAAGAGTTCATCCGCATCGATCGATTCGATCTTCACATCCGGCGCGATTTCCAATCCATGCTTGCCATGGATCGGCTTGAGGTCGAGCGCGGCCGTGAATACTTCAGCACCTTCCTCCTGCAAACGCATCAATGGGACGTAATATTCCAGATCCTCCACATCCTGAGCAACGAGAGTCGCAATCTTCCTTCCTTGTAAACGCATGGGTTCATCCTTTCAAGATACATTGAACTGACATTGTGAGACATGATTACGGATATGGCAAGCATACTCCAACCTATTTCACAAAAGCAAGTTTATTCGACTTGTGTAATCTGTTCGGCTACAATATCCTCTGTGAATAATAAATTCTTTGTGCCCCTTCGTCCACTTTGTGGTAAATGAAATGCCAGCCATTGAAGTTACAAATCTCCAAAAAATATTTCAGACCAAGCGTAAAGCCGCGGGCGTAGGCGGCTCTGTGCGCGCCTTGTTCAAGCCGCAGTATAGTCCGCTGGAAGCCGTGCGCAAGCTCACATTCCAGATGGATGCCGGGGAACTGCTGGGCTTCATCGGTCCGAACGGCGCGGGCAAGTCCACCACGATCAAAATGCTGACCGGCATCCTTCATCCAACAGGTGGCGAGGCAAAGGTGCTCGGATATGTTCCGTGGAAGGAACGGCAGAAGCTCGCCTATCACATCGGTACTGTGTTTGGTCAGCGCCCGCAGCTTTGGTATCACCTGCCTGCCATTGACACCTTCACGCTCTTCGGCAAAATCTATGAAATGGATGACCGCGAAACAAAGATGCGCATCGGTCAGTTGGCTGAAACATTCGAAATTCAGGATTTATTGGAGACTCCCGTGCGGAAGCTTTCTCTCGGTCAGCGCATGCGATGTGAGGTTGCGGCCTCACTCCTTCATCGCCCGAAGCTGATCCTGCTTGATGAGCCTTCCATCGGCCTGGACGTGGTCGCCAAACAGCATATCCGTGACGCCATCCGTGAGATGGCGCGGCTCGAAAATGTGGGAGTATTGCTGACCTCTCACGATGCAGGCGATCTCGAGGCCCTATGCCGACGCGTCATCATCATCAACCACGGACAGATTGTCTACGAGGACAAGGTCTCCAACCTCAAGCGCAAGTTTCTCACATCCAAGCTTGTGGAGGTTCGCTATGCTGAAGAAGTGCCAGCTAACTTTTCATTGGACGGTGTGGAACTCCTCAAGGTTGGACATTATGGCGTAAAGCTGCGATTCGACACACAGAAGACGCCTGTGGAAAAGGTGCTTGCGCATCTTACCGAAGCAGGAAGCGTGGTGGATATCACGATCGCTGACCCGCCGTTGGAAGAAGTGATCGCAAAGATCTATCAGACACAGGATGTGCAACCTTAGCCCAGCTCGGTGCGGGTCTCAAATTTTCGTGGAACCTGGAGAACTGCGGTCAAGGGTAGGCATGATCAGCTCTTGCAGAGTACTGCGCGAAGATCGGTGCCGAGCCCGACTCCGTTCCTCCCTGTTCCCGTCATCTCGCGTTGACCGGTGAACAGGCGGTTTGTACACATAGTACCCGTCACGAGGCGCGTTTCGCCGAAGGGATAGTAGCGCTGATCGCCGTACACCATTCGAGGGTATCGCCAGATGCTATGGAGAGCGCCCGCATTGGAGATAATCACACGAACGGTTGTTCATAATGAAGAATATCAGTGTACAGTAAGCGTCGCACCTGGGATTTGACTAATGAAATTTTTGAGATCACTTATCTCTTCATCAAAATACCGCTCGGGCACTGGACGTGCAGGATCAGTATAGAAAAAACCAATATCAAGGGTTCCTGGATCATTCGGATATAGACCTGAAAATTTCATATCCGAACGCCACATTTGAATGCTAAAACTCTCACCTTTTGGATCCAGGGGAGCTATTCGAATTGCGTAGCGCCACTTGTCCGCGAAAGTCTGTAATTGCGCAAAAAGTGCTTCTCTCTCAGCTGGATCAATGGTTATCCTTATAACTCTTACCGCGTGTTGAGTATCAACGCTATTTTCCATTTGAAACGTTTTTATGGTTATACCGATCCATATGCCCAGTAACAGATCCAGCAAGAGAAAGAAGACCATCATCAATTTTGTGCGCGGAGTAAACATGGAAAGCTCCTTCTAAGTCATTAATGATGCGCTTCAATTACACTTTCCATGCGCTGATTCGCGGCATGGAAAATACCCGGCCCAAAGACTTGGTTTGCCGTATCCATACCAGGATTGACATTGTTTCCGTAACCATAGGTTGAAACGTACCAATCACCGTTTTCGTCCTTATACACTGTTCTTATAATTATTCCATCATAGAAGATATGTCCCGGTTGAGTCACATTCTTTACTGTCAAGCCGCCGTTACTTATGAATGTTTGAATCTCACCTAAGGGGCCCATGGAATATGGTCCTAATTCGATAGGGCCTAACGACAATGGACCTAAACCCACTGGATTAATATCTGTATTACGAACGGGATTGGATGGATACTGGCCCGGAAATGCAAACCGGGAAAGATAGTCTATCATTTCCTCAATAGTACAATGAAGTTCAGCAGGACACACTAAATAAGTTGACGTGTAAAAATGCCAGCCAGGACACTTTGGTGAATAGTTACCTTGTTGGCCGCAACCGTTGTTTTTATTGTTATTCTGATTCTTCTGAGGATCAGGCGGGTTGTGCGGATGCGGATTTTGATTTGGATCCTGTTTATGCCCATCGCAATCTGTATCTTCACCATCGCCACAGGGTTTGTGTCCGGTGGGATCAGTATAGCGCAAGGGATTATTCAGAACGTAGGAATACCGATTCAATGCCTGTGGGTCAGCATAACTTGGCACAATAGTATCCGCGCTCAAGAACCGTCCCAGCTTCGGCGAATAGAAGCGCGCTCCATAGTAATAAATCCCTGATCCCGTCATCTCGCGTTGACCGGTGAACAGGCGGTTGGTATACATGCTGCCAGTGAGGATGCGCGTTTCGCCGAAGGGATAGTAGCGCTGGTCACCGACCACGTTGCCAATGGAATCGGTCTGGATGCTTGTGGAGCCGAGATGATCCTTCAGCATAAAGTACAGAATGCCGCTGCCTCGCATCGCTCCACCGGCAGGGTAGGATGTTGTGGTTCCTGTCACACCCGCGTAGACGATAGTTTGTGTTCGCAGTGACATTTACAGAGTGCCGCATAATTACGTAAACTTGCAATTTGAGTTTCAGCGTGCAAAACCATCTAAAAAGTTTGCTTACGCATGTTCCACATGCGTGACACAAGCGGTAGATTTGCAGCACTTTCTTTAGCGGAGAAATCCAACCTTCTTGTGATTTGTCGCACAATCTTCTCAACTGCATGGTACTCATATTAGAAACCAAAGTCAATAGATTTAATGTTCTGAGTTGAAATTTGCTCTGAGCACTTCGCGACCGTCGGTCAACGGTCGGCACGGTCAACTCTCATCCTCTGTGGGAACCTGCAGCAGAGTGCTCCTCGAAGGCCGGTACCAGGCAATGGCCAAAATTGGTCATTTTTGCTCTCATCCGGTCTAGGCTGTGGATTAATGTGGGTTTGATATAATGCCGTTCTGCCCCCGTTCCACGGCTTCGGCTGAAAATTACAAAACCAAAGCAACACCATTACAACCCAGGGAATTTTGCCGCGACGCGGCTATCATTCCCCCTGTACGACCTTCCATGTTGTAGCCCCAAAACTTCATATTTTTACCCCACCTGTACCCTAAATTTGAGAGGTTACCTATGTCCTTCTTTCCCATGGCGCCCAAACGCCCCTACAGAATCACTCAGCACGGCGAGACCCGCGTAGACAACTATTACTGGATGCGCGACCGCCAGGACCCCGAGGTTCTCAGATACCTACGCGCAGAAAGCGATTATCTCGAGGAGGTGATGGGTCACACGAAGCCCTTGCAGGAAATGCTGTATGTCGAGATGAAGGGACGGATCAAGGAGACGGATTCCACTGTCCCCGAGAAACGCGGCGGGTATTTCTATTACAAGCGTACCGAGCAGGGACAGCAATATCCCATTTTTTGTCGCAAAAAAGAGTCACTCGAAAATCCCGAGGAACTTCTGCTTGACCAAAATATGCTCGCCGAAGGAAAATCCTTTTGCAGCGTTGGCGCGTTTATTGTCAGCCCGGATGGTAACAAGCTTGCTTATTCAGTGGATGTAGACGGCAGAGAAGTATACACGCTGTACATCAAAGATTTGATGAATCAAGGCACTTATTTCGAGGCGATCGAAAGCACGTACAGCAGTGTTTATTTTCATACCGGCGTCGAATGGGCCAACGATAGCCAAACCGTATTCTATCTCACGCTCGATGAGGCAGAGCGACCCAATCGGTTGATGAGCCATGCGATTGGCACAGATCCGTCGCAGGATCGACTGGTCTTTCAGGAAGACGATGAATCGTATTTCCTGTTCATTCAAAAGACACGCGACGATGCCTATATTCTGACCCACCATCACAGCACAAAAACCACGGAGACACGTTTTCTTTCCGCGGATGATCCCGACGGCGATTTGAGAGTCTTATCGCCACGCAGAGATGGTGTTGAATACATGGCCGCGCATCAAGACGGACAATTTTTTATTGTTACAAACTATCTGGCCAGGAACTTTCGATTGATGAAAGCCACAGTTGAACATCCTGAGATCGAACATTGGCAGGAAGTCATCCCCCACCGGGAAGATGTGTTGCTCGATTGGATTGAATCATTCAAAGATCATATCGTTCTTTATGAACGAAAGAATGGACTCCGCCAAATCCGAATTAGCTCCACGGATGCACTTAAAGATGTGCGGTATGTGCAGTTCCCCGAACCGGCCTATAACGTAGATTGGGAGCCAAATCCGCAACATGATACGAACGTTCTGCGGTTTCGATATTCCTCTTTGATCACGCCGCCATCTGTCATCGATTACCACATGGACACGGGCGAATGGCAACTCCTTAAACAGGAGGAAATTACCAGCGGTTACGACATGTCGCAGTATGTTTCCGATCGGATCTACGCGACTGCATCCGATGGGAATCTCGTGCCGATCTCGCTCGTCTACAAAAAAGATCTGGTGCGGGATGGAAACAATCCGACGCTGCTTTATGGATATGGAGCCTACGGTGCAGCCATCGACGCAGATTTCAACTCCAGGCGATTTTCTCTGCTCGACCGTGGCTTTGTCTTCGCCATTGGACACATCCGCGGCGGCTCAGACCTTGGACGCGCCTGGTACGAAGATGGCAAGCTGTTCAACAAGAAAAATTCGTTCACAGATTTCATCGCCTGCGCGGAGTATTTGATCAAGGAAGGATTCACGTCCAGGGATAAGCTTGCGATTGAAGGCGGCTCGGCAGGCGGGCTCCTCGTCAGCGCCTGTCTGACGATGCGGCCCGACCTCTTCAAAGCGGTCATCGCCAAAGTCGCCTTTGTGGATGTAGTCACCACGATGAGTGACCCGACCATCCCGCTGACAGCTCTTGAATACGATGAATGGGGCAACCCGGATAATATAGAATCCTACCGATATATGATGTCGTATTCACCGTACGACAACATCCGCCCCACGGAATATCCGCATCTGCTGATCACAACAGGACTCAATGATCCGCGCGTGGCATATTGGGAACCTGCCAAGTTCGCAGCGAAACTGCGCGAAGTAAAGACCGACAATAACCTGCTCCTGCTCCAGACAAATTATTCCTCAGGGCACGCGGGCTCGAGCGGACGCTACGACTCTCTAAAGGAGGTCGCCGTGGATTATGCGTTCCTGATCGACAGGCTTTGCGGGCAGGTCGTCATGCGTCCCCTTGAATTACAGCAGGTAGCGGGTATATAATTTCGAGGATGCTTATCCCTTTTTAAAAGAGAGGTTTCATGGACCGCTATCTTGTCGAATCACCGCACGATGCCGGCGATTGTGATGCAATCATCAAAGAGATCCACGCGGCAGGCTATCTCCATCACTTCGAGTGGGGCTGCCACGATGGCGCTCATTGTGGATGGGCAATCATCGAAACCGATAACCGCGAACATGCCAGACAGATCGTCCCCTGGAGAATACGCGACAAGGCCCGGATCGTGAAGCTGGAAACATTCGGAAAGGCAAACAAAACACATTCGGGAGAATAAATACCGTCCAAATAAGAAGCAGTGCTGTACGATATTGCGCTGCTTTTTTGATTCAGAATCCACAACATCCACAAACCCTGACGGACTCATCCATAATTCCTCCACAATGAATTGATAAAAATAAGAACAAACTCATCTGAGGAGAAAAGTAACTATGAAAGCTGCTGTTTTTAAATCGTATGGTCCGCCCGAAGTGTTGACGATTGAGGAGGTTGAAAAACCCACGCCGAAAGACGATGAGGTACTTGTGAGAGTTCACGCCTCATCGGTGAATCCGGTAGAGTGGTACGGCATGACAGGCTTGTTCCTTGCGCGGGTTGGTAACGGGCTCCTCAAACCCAAAGACATTCGATTGGGAGCCGATTTCGCCGGTGTGGTCGAAGCTGTCGGCAAGGATGTTACGCACTTCAAACCAGGGGATGAAGTCTTCGGTGGGCGGAGCGGGGCCTTTGCCGAATACGTATGTGTCCGCGAGAACATCGTTCACAAACCTGCCAACGTCACATTCGAACAAGCCGGAGGAACTGCGATTGCAGCACTCACGGCACTGCAAGGTCTCCGCGATCATGGGAAGTTAAAGGCGGGACAGGAAGTTCTGATCAACGGCGCATCCGGCGGCGTAGGTACGTTCGCGGTGCAGATCGCGAAAGCGCTTGGAGCTGAAGTAACCGCCGTATGTAGCACACACAATGTGGATTTGATCCGCTCGCTGGGCGCAGATCATGTCATCGACTACACCAAAGAAGATTTCACCCGAAGCGGGAAACGCTACGATCTACTGCTCGATATCGCAGGCAGCCGCTCGTGGCGCGACTGCAAACGCATTCTGAACCCGCGGGCAACATTTGTCATCGTCGGCGGACCCAAATCGAACCGTGTGATTGGGCCTCTCGGTCATGTCATCGGCATTCGCCTGGCGGCGTTGGGAGCGAGCCAGACGGCGGTTTTCTTGGTAGCCAATTTCAATCCTGATGATCTCATGGTCTTGAAAGAGATGTTCGAAACCGGGCAGGTCAAACCGGTTGTAGAGCGGATATATCCGCTGTGTGAAATTTCCAAAGCCATGCACCATCTGGGGACAGGTCACGCCCGAGCAAAAGTGGTTATTTCCATCGCAAGCTAAAACAGACATGCTACTTTAGCAATATTAAATTCAGTAAATCACAGGTTTGTCATTCTGAGGAGCCAGTGGTCTCCTGGCGACGAAGAATCTCTCGTAATTTGCGCCGAGACTCTCCCCGGCACCGCCCCGATGCCCTTTCGGGGGAGTGACATGAGAATCGTGATTTACTGGAATCATTTACTTTGTTGGAGAAATTCAAATGAAAACTCGTACTTCCGATATGTCCCCTCAGGCGTATGCGCGAATTGCTGCCCTCTTTTACCTTGTCACTATCGCGGCGGGAATCATTGCGCAGATGGTGATCACCGGGCGAATTGTTGTAGATGGTAATGCGGCAGCGACAGCAACCAACATTCTGGAACACAAAGACTTGTTCCAGTTGGGGTTCACGGTCTATCTCATTGAGATGACATGTCAGATCGCTCAGACAGTTCTCTTTTACATCCTGCTCAAGCCGGTGAATAGGAACATCGCATTGCTTGCCCTGGTCTTCAGCCTGGTAGGTTGCACGATCAAAACGCTCAGCCGCCTGTTCTACATTGCGCCTTTACTGATACTTGGAGGTTCTCACTACCTGAGTATTTTTAGTGCAGAACAGTTACAGGCATTGGCTCTCCTCCTGCTCAACATAAATAATCAAACGGCAGGCATCGCACTGGCATTCTTCGGAATCGCCACATTTCTGAACGGATATCTGATTGTCAGATCCACCTTCCTACCTCGAATTCTGGGAGTGCTGTCGATGGCGGGAGGTGTAGGTTGGCTGACGTTCCTGTATCCGCCGCTTGGGAACCAATTGTTCCTTTATGTTCTACTCCTCGGTCTCATTGGCGCCATCTCACAGATAGTATGGCTTCTCGCCAGAGGAGTGAACGTGGAACAATGGAACGAAACGAATCGCTTGGAAACCAGCATCGCTTAGTTCCACTGTAGTGGTGTCAGGCAGATTCTGCAAATGGATCTGCTTGATACCATTCCCGACTTACTACTTTCTACTTTATACTCCACCCATGCCCCAACTCATCCTCGTCGTGGATGACGAACCCAAGATCACGCGCCTGGCACGCGACTACCTTGAGAAACACGGATTCCGCGTTATGACCACAGGCGACGGTCAATCCGCGCTAACGATTGCCCGCCACGAAAAGCCCGATCTCATCATCCTCGACCTCATGCTTCCCGTCATCGACGGGCGCGAAGTGTGCCGTTTCCTACGCCGCGAAAGTGACGTGCCGATCATCATGCT
>JBGPNQ010000095.1:0-15567 GCA_041487615.1 Anaerolineae bacterium | reverse complement strand
TTAGCTTGTTGAGCCCGGCTTGTAGACTTGCTTATTGGGTTAATCCACCGCATCTGAGAACTGCTACCAGATCACGTTCGCCTGTGATTCGCCCTTCGTCGCTCCTACTTTCATATTAATCCAGCTACGATAGGTATCATTGTTTTGAACCGAAACAGTGAAGATCGCATGAGGATCGTTTTCTGGCGGGGCATCCAACTCATCACCATTATTCGGAAGTCCAATTGACTTGCCTTCGGGGGATGCCGCATCATCAATGAAGTCGAGTTCAGATAAGGCATCCGATGGCAGATCCGACGCGTAGACAATAATTTCTGGCAGCATCGCTCCGGGCGCGGCCACCGCCGTGTTGACCACGGGCGCGGAGTTTGGCGTTCCCGCACATGCGGTGAGCAAGACCAGAACGAGGGTTCCGGTAATAGCGAATGTAGCCGGTCTTCGAGATTCCATATTCAATTCCATTAGGTGTCTTTAAACCCTGGCATGTCACTTCATGGGTGAGGTCTGACCATAGACATCCTTGCTGACCTCGTAGGCGTGCTTGTCCAACTCCAGCGCTTGCGCATGGATCTCTGCCAGCTCCTCCGGACTGAGTTGTTTATATTCAACCAGTTGTAGATCTTCTTTCGTTTGGTCAGTCCCCTTCCAGCCAACTCGAACCTCGCCCACGCCGCGCGCGAAATATTTGAGCTGGAAGGCATCCTTTTCCTCCAGGTTGGCCTCGGCGTTCACCAACACATCCTTGTAGCAATTGACCGGAACACAGGTCTCCTGGCCCATCTGTTCCACCCGCCCATAATCCGACCATCCAACGTCAGGGCCCCAGCCTTGATAGACATTAGGCATGCCCAACTGCGGCTTCGCCATCATCACAATTCCTGGCTTGGCATCCTTGGAACCTGCTATCCAGGTGGGAGCCTCAACAAACTTCCCATTCTCGTAATCCTCCGGGTGCTCCCCAAAGTACCAGACATTTCCGGAATTATCCTGTGCGTAGAAAGCAATCTCTTTCTCGGTCAGCTGTCCATCCGTAAGATCCTCAATCCAACCAACAACCGTGCGGACTCCGTTGATCTCCTTGGTCAGGTCAGTGACAGTGAACACTATGCGTCGCGAAACATTATTACCTTCGTTATCAACGGCCGTCCCCTCATACACCCACTTCATGCCCGGCTGCATAGGCATCCATTCGTTGTCAATAACAGTCGAACTGTCAAAATTCTTGGCGTCAAATGCCGGGAATTCTGCTGTTGCTTCCGGAGAGGCCTTGCTACTGCATGCAGAGATCAAAATCATCATGAATAAGATGACTGCCCGAAAGACAATGTGGAAACGTCGCATTTCAATCTCCTTTTCTCAGTTCACGATACAAAAGTTTCCTTCTCACATCGTGGGCCAACTTCACTGACAAACTTTCTTCGCTCAAGCGGGTTCAGGCTGATTGAGAGGCACAGTACGCGTTGTTACGGTATTGCGGGCCTTCCCAAAACTCAAATAGAGAGAGGGTACAACGAACAGATTAAGCAGTGTCGATGTGATCAGTCCGCCCAGGATCACGATAGCCATTGGATACTCGATCTCATGACCGGGAATGTCGCCGGTAATCACCAGCGGCACCAGGGCCAATCCTGTAGCTAGCGCAGTCATCAAAATTGGAGAAAGCCGCTCGCTTGCTCCCCGCAAGGCAAGCCCTAACCCAAATGTTTCTCCTTCATGCCGCTCCAGGTGCTGATAGTGATTGATCAGCATGATTTTGTTGCGCGCTGCAATCCCAAACACGGTGAGAAAGCCAACCAGTGAACCGATTGAGAGCACGCTGCCGGTGAGGTAGGCTGCCAGCAATCCACCCACCAGTGCCGAGGGCAGGGTCAGGAAGCCGAGCACCGCCAGGCGCAGGTTCCCGAAGGATTCCAACAGAATGAGGAACACCCCGATCGCCGCGGCAATCCCGAAGAGCAATAAGCGATTCTGAGCAGCCTGTCGTTCGGCATACTCGCCGATCACTTCGGCATGATATCCCAGTGGGAACTGGATTTGCTGGAGTTTAGCATCGATATCCTTGGCTACAGAGCCGATATCACGCCCCTCTACATTGGCACCGACGTCAATGCGACGCGAATCGTTTTCACGATATATAACACTCTGCGCGGGCGCAATGTACACATCCGCGACATCGCCCAAACGTACATACCCACCACCAGGCGTGTCGATCGGCAAATCGCGAATACTGGATAGACTGGTGCGAGTTGCGGGTGTGCTCCAGACGTTCACATCGTAAGCCTTGCCATCCCTGAAAAGGTCGCCAACTTCCTCGCCTGCCATCAAAGTCGCGGCTGCCCGGCGCACATCGCCCGGCTTGAGGCCATATTGTTGGGCTTTGGCCAGGTCCACCTTGACTTGCACCTGAGGCACCTCGGACTGAAGTTGCACATTCAAATCCACAAGTCCATCAGTCTCTGAGAGGGCCTGTTTCACCTCATCTGCCTTGGCGTGGATGCCCTTCAAGTCTGGGCCATAAATGCGCACGATAAAGGCTTGACTTGAACCGGTCAGCACCTCTTCAATTCTTTCATTCAAGTAGGTTTCCACATTACGGAAGAGTCCGGGGTAACTGTGAACCACCTTATCGATGGCAGCCACCGTTTCTTCATAGTCCGCATTCGGATCAATGCTGATCCACATCTCGCCGAAATTGACACCAACGGTTTCTTCTGCCAGTAAGGCTTGCCCTATGTGAGCTCCAAAGTTACGCACTCCCGGAATGGCGCGCAGCTCGCGACTGGCGCGGGTCACGATCCGGCGCTCTTCGATCACGGATGTCCCAGGCTTGGTGATAAAGTGCATCAAAAAGTCCCGTTCCTTGAACTCAGGAAACAGCGACTCTCCCAACAGGGGTATTACCGCCACACCCACCAGCATGATCGCTGCGGTGGTAATGAACACCGGGCGCGGATGCTGAATAATCCGGGCCAGCACAGCCTCGTAGCGCTGCCGCAACCACCCGACGATTGGCGATGAGTGATGCTCAATCTTCGCGTTCGCAAGAAGCATGAAGCATAGCGCTGGAGTAACTGTCAGGGCAACGAACATGGAAGCCAATACTGCCAACGCGTAGGCAACTGCCAACGGTTGAAAAAAGGCTCCAGATACTCCCCCAATGAAAAAGACTGGTATTAACGTTACTGCATCGATCAGGGTAGCATGGATGATCGCTTGACGCACTTCGAGCGAAGCCTCAAGAATAATTCTTGGCGTCGATACGGGAATCCCTTGCTCGCGAGCCTGGCGCAGCCGTCGCACAATGTTTTCCACATCGATGATGGCATCATCCACAACCACCCCAATAGCAATCACGAACCCTGCCAGAATCATGGTGTTAATGGTTGCTCCACGGGCGTAGAGCACGACCGCGCCGGCCAATAGTGATAGTGGGATTGCTATCAAGCTGATCAGCGCCGTGCGCCACTCGAAAAGAAAAGCCGCAAGTACCAGCATCACGAGCAGACAGCCAATGATCAGCGCTCTGGTGAGATTCTCCAGTGCCAATTGGATAAAGTCCGCCGGCCGAAAGATAGTTGTGTCAATGTCTATGCCGGGTAAGCCGGGACGCAGCTCATTGATCGCTGCTTCGACACCATTCGTCACATCCAGCGTGTTGGCCCAAGGGTACTTTTGGATGATCAACATAAGACCGGGGCCATCGTTAATCACCGCGTCCCCAATCAGCGGCCAGGTATCCTCCACCACATCGGCCACGTCAGCCAGGTGCAGCGGCGTGCCATCGGGCTTCTTTTTGTCACCAATCGGCACTTGAGCCAGGTCAGCCGCCGATTTGATAGGCAGCACGGCCCGAATGCTTAACCGTTGATTGGGAGTCTCAACGAACCCGCCGGTACCGATCACCGCTCCGTTGGAGAACTGTAATATCCCAACATCCAGGGCATTTGCAGTAGTCTCCATAACCTCATCCAGCGAAACATGGTAAGTCTGCATCCGTTCCGGATCTACCCGCACCTGCGGAATCTTGATCCGTTCACCCCAGATCAGGACATTCGCGACGCCGGGTACGTCCAGCAGGCGGGCCCTGATCGTCCAATAGGTGATCATCGACATATCGATCACGGACACGCTTTTCGAGGAAAGCCCAATCTTCATCACGCGACTGGTCGATGACACAGGCGGCATGATGACAGGTGGGGCCGCCCAGGTTGGCAATGTGCCAATGACGGTTGCGAGGCGCTCCTGCACCAACTGCCGGGCGCGGAGCTCATCGACCCCGGGCTTGAAAAGGAGTTCGATCGACGACAAGTCAGGAATTGACTTGGAGCGCATGATATCCAGCCCCGGCAACCCATTAAACGCCTGCTCCAGTGGCACACTGATCAGCGATTCCACTTCCTGCGCCGTAAGGCCCAGGCATGGGGTCTGGATCTCCACTCGAGTCGGCGCGAACTCGGGAAACACGTCCACCGGCGTGTTGGGAAGCCGTGCAATACCAAAGAACAGCAGTGCTGCAGCGACAGCCACAACGAAATAACGAAACTTCAGGCTCGATCCGACAATCCAGCGTATCATGGCAAACCTCCTGGCGTGCTCATTCTTCCTCGAACTCGGACTCGGAGCCAAACAACTCGGCGGCTCCGACCGTCACAACCGAGGAACCAGAATCTGGCCCTTCCGACAGAATCGCTTCGTCACCCTTTATGGAATTAATAACGATGGACTGACGGACGAAGACCAGGGGTTCGATGTTGACGTACACCCAGGTATTGCCATTGGCTTCATATAGCACCGCAGCGTAAGGGATGATCATTTGCTTCGCTCCGCTGATATCCGCCTCACGGACTGCGGCCGTTTGGATGTCAAGCCGCTTGGCTGCATCCGCGGTCAATATTACGTGATTGAGGTCCGTGCCCTCGATCGGTTCAAGCTGAACAGGTTTGACGTCCTCCACTTCCGCTGTGGAGGCGGGCGCGCAAGCCGAAAGTAGACCAGCAAGGATTACGACCACCATTAACCAACGATTGATGTGTTTCATGAGATGCTTCCATTCATAAATATAGAAATAAACCAGGGTTCAAGAGGACTCGCCGGCATCAATTTGGCGATTTCGAAGCCTGAATAACAGGAAGATGGCGAGCACTACTGCAACGGGCACACCGATTGCAAATGGAAGTACGCCGCTGGGATTCAGAGTCGTAAACTTCGTTACGCTCAAGTGCAAGCCGCGGCTGGCAACGGCTTGGGAGGAGGTTTCCGCACTCCCAGGTTCAGGAACGGCAACTATGTAAACCATATAATTGCCGTCCAGAACTGCGTTCACCTGCCAGGATAATGTAGTAGCCTCATTGGGCGCGAGAGTATCCAGATATTGAGTCCGTTCCGGCGACCAATCTTCCGGGTCAACTACATCTCCTGTCTTGCGGAGATTGATAATGTTCATTGCTACGATCAGAGGAGGGGACTTCTCTGTGCCCATATTGGTCACGATCGTATCGAAGTCGATTGAATCTCCAGTTTTCACCTTTTTTGTATCCATGCTGATGGAGATCTGCAGATCGCCGGTCTGAGTTACGTTTTGATGAAGAGCGATGGCAGAGGTTGCGCCCGGGAAAAGCAAAAGAGAGGCGATCACCGCCATACCAAGCATACGACTTATCTTGGACCAAAGATCGTTCATTTTGTTCATCCTTCCTGACTCAATTCTGAGACGCGGACCAACGACAAGGAAAAGTAATCCTATAACCACGACCGCGAAAACAAATGGAGACTCAAGTGAAGTCCAGAATTCGGCAAAGGTCCCCTGATTCGCAATGAGGTTGGAAAGAAAATCGAACCCAGCCGGGATGGGATTCACCCATAGTAATAATTCTCCCCACAAGCCTATCTTTGTCGTTCCCAACACCTGACCCATCAAGATGAAGACGAGAAAGATTCCCAGACCGATAAAGAAGCTGGTCTTGTTGGAATTGCACCCAATACTCACCATTATCCCAATGGCAGTGAAGGCAGGGATCAGAAGTGTACCTACCACGAGCCCCCAGAGCACCGCCGAGCCGAGCACCCCACTACCCTGCGAGAGAAGTAACATAAATGGAATCGTGATAGCCAATGAGACGGGCCAGGCAGAAAGGGCAGCCAGGAATTTGCCAAAGATGATCTGTCTGCGGCTGGCGGGCGTTAGTAGGAGTCCTTCCAAGGTTGCCCGCTCCCGTTCGCCGCTGATACTGTCAGAGCCGATGATCAAGCCGATAAGCAGGCTTACCTGCAGGGCAGACTTCAGCGTTTCGAACACCATTTCTGGTGGAGTGAATAAACTCAATTCGAAATTAGTTGCCAGCACGAAGCTCTCAATCCCAAGCAAAATACTAAATGCCAGAATGAGATAGAGTGCCTTTCCACCCAGCCATAGATCGGCGAGCTCTCGCGTAAGCATTATCCACCAGGCTGGCTCCGCTGATCGCGAGGATTCAAACTGCCGGCTATTGAACTTCTCTTTCTCACCCATCTGAATCGTTGCATTACTCATTTCCGTTCCTCCTCATCAGACCTTATCGTTGTCTCGCATCGATACGCAGACGCGACCCTGCATAGACTAGAAGGATCGCAACGACAACGGCTGCAAACACTTCGGGGGTTCTGAGCCAGACTGCGTAGTCGGAAAAAGGCCGATTGTTGACCAGGATTTTTTCAAGAAGTTCATTCGTCCCCTCCAGTGGGTTCATTCTTTGAAAAAACTTTGCCACAAACCCTCTTACCGCTCTTCCTGGCCAAGTGGTGGGTAGGAGGATGACAAGATAAATACCCAAACTCACGAAAAAGCTGCTCTTATTAGAGTTCGACCAGAAACTTACGAGCATTCCAAGACCGGTAAATCCGATGGCGAGGAGGGTCCCTACGAGGCCACCCCAGTACAGCGACTGACCGAAAACCGGATCACCCTGCGATAACATCTTAAGAAAAGGGATGGCAATAAGCAGGGCAACAGGCCATGGAGAAAGCCCAGCCAGGAACTTGCCAAGAATGATTTGCCTGCGGCTCACGGGCGTGAGCAGGAGCGCTTCGAGAGTGCCTCGTTCGCGCTCACCGCTGATGCTATCTGCACCGATGATCAGGCCGATGAGGCCGCCAATGTAGAAAACAATCTGAAGAGTAGCGAAAACCATCTCCTTCGGGGGAATCAGGCTGGATTCACTGGTCTTGACCTGAGAATACGCCTGGAATCCAAGAAATATGCTGTAAGCGAGGATGAGGTACAGAGCTTTTCCGCCGATCCAGAGATCGGCAAGTTCCCTGATGAACATCAGCCACCAGGCATTGAAGGTGAGGCTCGACGATTCGTCGGCACGTTCGCCCAGAACCTGGTTCTCTCCCATGGGAATGGTCGCGTTGCTCATTTGATCGACTCCTCCGTCAAATGCAGGAAGACATCCTGGAGTTTGCCACCTTCGATCTCAAAACCCAGGATTGAAACCTTGGCACGTATCAAGGCACTCAGGATGTTGTTATTGATCTCCTGCTCCAGCTTGGATGCTTTTCCGCCGGAAGGTGCCTCAAGTTCTATTCGTAACAAGCCATCCATCTCACCCACTTGAGTCACTTTTTTAATAAGAGGCATGGCATTCAACACCTCCCTGGCTTTTTCGACTGACGCGGGCGAGACCTGGACTCTTAACGCGTTCCGCAAGATGATGTTATTCTGGACCCGGCCAACGACCTCCGCCACAGAACCCCTCGCAACGATTTGACCCTCGTTCAATATCACCACGTCATCGCAAATCCCTTCAATCTCAGAAAGGAGATGACTGCATAACACAACGCCGGTGTTGCGCTCGCGCGCAATTTTTTGGATCAGTTCAAGCAATTCTTGTTGTCCGCGCGGGTCCAAACCCAGAGTAGGTTCGTCGAGAAAAACGATCATCGGATCATTGACAAGCGCACGGGCAATCCCAATCCTTTGCCGCATCCCATGGCTGTATGTTCCAATCAGAGATTTCGCTCTTTTCTGTAACCCTACCTCTTCAAGAAGAGTTCTTGCATAATCTCTCGCATTGGCAGCCTTGCGTCCATAGAGGCGGCCAAAGAAAGTGAGATATTCAATCCCGGTCATTTGCCTGGGAAACCCAAGGTTCTCAGGGAGAACGCCAATCATCCGACGGATTCGCTCAGGGTCTTTGGAACTGACGCCATTTATGGAAAAATGGCCCGATTCCGGTTCCAGCATTGTTGTCAAGATGCGGATGGATGTTGTTTTCCCAGCGCCGTTGGGACCGAGAAAACCGAGGATGCGTCCTGCCTTCAAGGTGAATGTTAATCCCTGCAGAGCGCGCCTGGGTCCGTATGATTTCCGCAAGTCTTGCGCCACCAGCAGGTCTGGCTGTGAGTTCGATGCTTGATAAGTGGTTTTTTCTATCATGAGGTATGCTCCTTTATTTTCTAATCATCGGCTGCTGCAACTGGAAGGTCGACTGCGTTGCCTGGAAGAAGTTCAACATCCGCTTCGCGACCCGCTCCATAGCGCAAATAAAGGGTGGGTATCACGAACAGGCTGAACAAAGTCGAGGTAATCAGGCCGCCCAGCACTACGATCGCCATTGGACGGATGATCTCAAGGCCCGGAATATCACCCAAAATCAGCGAGGGCACCAGCACCAGTCCGGTCGCCAGTGCACTCATCAAGAGCGCTGCCGGCCGCTCCCGTGCGCCACGCAACACCAACCCCAATCCAAAAGCTTCTCCCTCAGAGCGCTCCAGATGCTGATACTGATTTACCAGCACAATCGTATTGCGCGCTGCGATCCCAAACACTGCCAGGAATCCGATCAATGAACCAAGTGAGATAACACTGCCCGTTGCATATGCTGTCAGCACACCACCCACAAGCGCCGAGGGCAAAGTCAGAAGGGACAGAAATGCTAAGCGCCAGCTCCGATAAACTGATTGCAGGAGCAGGAAAATCCCGATGAGAGCGGCAATCACAACCGTGAATACGCGGCTCTGCGCAGCCTGTCGTTCAGCATACCCACCGAGCACCTCCGCGTGATATTCGAGCGGCAATTGGGTTTGCAGGAGGCGACTCTTGATATCGGCTGCGACAGCACTCAGACTACGTCCCTGCACATTTGCAGTGATATCAATGTAGCGCTTTACTTGTTCATGTCGTATAACATTGGGAATTGGCACTACGCGCACATCCGCGACATCCCCCAAACGCACCTGCTCGCCGCCAGGCGTGTTAATCAGCAACTCGCGAAGACTGGTCAGGCTGTTGCGTGCAGCCGGTGAGCCCAACACAACCACGTCAAACACCTTCTGTTCCTCGAACAGGTTGCCAACTTGAATACCGGACATAATAGTGGCTGCTGCCCGGCGCACATCACCGGGTTTGATGCCGTACTTTTGAGCCTTGGCAATATCCACCGCAATTTCCAAAGTTGGCTCTTGCGTGGGGAAAGTTGCGTGCAAATTAGTGACACCTTTAATCCCCGTCAGTGCTTTCTTCACATCTTCTACATTACTACTGAGGACACCCTGCGCATCGCCATACAGACGCACGACAATAGAGTTGTCCGATTTTGCCACCAGCCCACTGGTTCGGTCCTGCAGATAGGTCCCGACCTCCGAATGGAAGCCTGGGTATCCGTTAACCACCTTCCGAATGGAAGCCAGTGTTGCATCGTAGTTGGCCGAAGGATCGATACTTGCCCACAGCTCGCTGGAATTGACATTGACTACCTGGTCACCAAACACGGCTCGCCCCAAGCTGGCTCCCACGTTGTCCACACCTGGAATAGATCTCAGTTCAGCACTGACCCGAGACACGATCCGACTCATCTCTGGCTGCGATGTTCCAGGAGCGGCATTCATATGGATAAGAATATCCTGATCCTTGAATGAAGGAACTACTGACTGATGAAGAAATGGCAAAACTACGAGACCGATCAGCACAATCACCGCAATGGCGAGGAATACAGGGCGCGGCCGCTCAACGGTCCTCGCCAGCATTCGCTCGTAGGCAGATTGGAATCGTTCAACCAGCGGGGAGGTACGGAGTCCGATGTTATTCCCCAGGAGAAGCAGGCACAGCGAGGGCGTGACAGTCAGAGCAACCAGCATCGAAGCTAAAACCGCCAGTACATATGAGACTGCCAACGGCTGGAAAAATGTCCCTGAGACTCCCCCGATGAAAAAGACCGGTGACACAGCCAGGGTGATGATCAGAGTAGCATAAATGATAGGACTACGTACCTCGGATGAGGCCTCAAAAATGATACTCATCGCCGATTTAAGTCCCCCCTCCTGGCGATTTTGGCGCAGACGCCGCATGATGTTTTCTACATCAATGATCGCATCGTCAACCAAGACACTGAGGGCCATCAGCAATCCCGCCAATACAATCGCGTTCATTGTTGCCCCGCGTGCATAGAGTACCAACGCCGCTGTCAGCAGGGATAGTATGATCACTATCGTGCTAATCAGCGCAGTACGCCACTCGAAGAGAAACGCGCTAAGGACCAAAATCAGCAGAACGAAACCGAAAAGCAGCGCAGTGCGGAGGTCAAGGATAGACCTTTCGATAAAGTTTGCAGGACGGAAGATCGAAGAGTCCATCTCCAGCCCGGATAATCCGGGCTTTAACGCTGCGAGTGTATCTTCAATCCCGCGCGTCACTTCCAATGTGTTGGCACCAGGAAACTTTTCAACAACAAGTAAAAGGTTTGAGCCATCGTTGATAACGGCATCCCCAATCAGTGGTTGGTGATCTTCCACCACCTTTGCTACATCACCCAGACGCAGCGAAGCCGCGCCCTCGACAGGTACCTGGGCCAGGTCTGCTGCCGATACAATGGGCGAGAGGTGCCAGATCCCAAGCCTTTGCTGGGCAGTGTCAATGAATCCGCCAGTGCCCGGTGTGGAGGCTTCCAAAAAGCTTAATGATGAAACCCACAAGGCGTTCCCGCTAGTTTCAAGAACCTGGTCCAGTGAAACACCCTGAGCCTTCAGTTGCTGTGGATCTACTTGAACCTGCAATTGCCGGTCGCGATTTCCCCAAATGGCTACATTGGCTACGCCGGGCACACCCATCAAGCGAGGTCCAATTGTCCAGCGAGCCAGTACCGACATCTGGATCAAAGACAGCTTTTTCGAAGAAAGCCCAACGATCATGAATCGGCTGGTCGATGACAGAGGCTGAAGCATGCTAGGTGGTTTTGACACATGCGGCAACGCAAATGCCTGCGCAAGACGTTCCGTCACCATCTGCCGGGCGCGGTAAAGATCAGTCCCAGGGTCGAAAGTGAGAACGATCGACGATAGCCCTGGGACAGACTCGGAGCGGATGCTCTCAAGCCAGGGCACCCCGTTGAGCAAATCCTGCTCCAGCCCCAGGGTAATTAATTGTTCCACTTCCTGCGCCGACAGTCCGAGGGCTTCAGTCCGAATCTCCACGTACGGCGGTGAGAACTCAGGCAAGACATCCACCGGCATTTTGGCCAGTTGGCTGACGCCAACAACCAACATCACCCCGGCGAGGACAATCACCAGAAATCGTAACTGTAGGCTTGATCCGATAATCGAACGTATCATGCCAAACACCTCCTGAAAAGTTTTTTGCTTTTAGGAACAATCAGGCTGATTACCAAATTACTGCAAATTCATCTACATTGTGATTGGTGATGAAGTTTCCACGCTCGCGAAACGACAATTCCGATTACTTAACTCTAATTTAAGAGTAGCGTGAAATTCTTAATAAATTCTGCATGAGTTCTTAAAGGGTGCTTAAAGTCAGATGATGATCGCTTAAATGCAAATGGGACCCTAACTGTAGGATCCCATTGATTCTTGTTGATAACCATCAATACAATTGTTCCAATGCGTCAACAATCTCCAAGCCGTTCCTTGCTTCATTCGTCAGTGCGGTGCCATCTTTGATATTCAACGCGTTTGCCTGTATCGCAAGGCTGGATTCAAACTGGTCCGCGACATCTTTCCCATTATGCGCCAGAACAGATGGCTTAACAGTTTCCCAAACAGATTTCACTTCGGCAAAAGTAGCTGCCGCGGCCGTGAAATCATCTGAGGCAACATCCAGGATAACTTGTCGCTCCAGCACGTCCAGCCGACCGATGTCGGCAGGAATAGCAGGATTGTAAATGGCAAACAGTTCAACCACGGCCGCACTTAAGTCATTGGCGGATTGCATGGTAGCCAGCGCATCTTTTGCCGCGGAAGCAGTTTCCAGTTGAGCAAGCGCGGAAGACAGCGAAGCTTGAACTGTTTGAGGCGCGCTGTCTCTTGTCGCTTGCGGCTGATAGGACTTCCATGCGTCAGCAATACTCGCAACATCCTGGTTGATTCGTTCCCAATTGTCGCTTTCCGCAAAATCAATAATATCTTCTGCCGCGGCTTCGATAGTCTGCAAAGAATCTGGTACTACGCCGTTACGATTTGACTTCCCACCACACGCAGTTATCATGACAGCAACAATCAATATAAGTAGTAGAAAAGATCGAAACCGATTTTTTATTTTGATTATCTCCGTTTCACTTTATCGTTGTTTAAGTCTCGTCGTTTGAAACGACATACTGTAGAACTTTTAGTTGGCAGACAGTATTCGTCAACTGTCCATCCATTCCCTCATCTCAGCTTTGTTCTGGATTCCAAGTTGGGAACTTGTTACTTCTCGAAAATATACCCCACACCATGGAGCGTGAGAATATAACGCGGAGCCTTGGTTTTTTCTGCCAGTTTCCTTCTCAAGTGCGACACATACACATGAACGTAGTCGGTGCTACCTCTGTATTCATCCCCCCAAACATTAGCAATAATTTGTTCAAAGGTCAATACTTTACCTGCATTACGGGCTAAAAAAACCAGCAAACGGAACTCGACCGGGGTTAATTTAATCCTTTTACCCCGTATGGAAACATCACGTCTCCAGACATCAATACTCAAATGACCGTCATTGTACTTAAACTCGGGCTCCTGAGTACTCGTGTTCTCACTGCGCCGCAAAACCGCTCCGGCTCTCGCAAGCAGAATGCCTGCATTGAAAGGCTTGGACAGAAAATCATCCGCACCACACTCAAGTCCGCGTAGCATTTCCTGGTCATGATTTAAGGCGGTAAGCATGATGATCGGGGTATCTGAGACCTGACGTATTCTTGCGCAAACCTCGAAGCCGTTCATATCAGGCATCATCACGTCCAGTATGATCAAATCCGGCCGATGGAAAAACAACTGTCTCATCGCTTCCAGTCCGTTACGCGCCGTAACAACCTGTGCCCCCATCTTTTTGAACAGGAGCCCAGCCAATTGAAGGAGATCATCATCATCGTCTATGATTAGAACTTTTCGGTGTTTCATTTTATGATTTCACGGACCTAAACCAGAAAAATAAGCTGGTGTTCTTAACCCATGAGCGCTGTACATGCGACCTCCTCCAGGACTACTAAATAACAAACATGTTACCTTGATAATTAGTCCGCCTTCAATCTTTCTGGAACGTGTCAGCAGTTAGGATGGTTTGAGTCATACCACGAATTATAGACTACTTGCGCATACACGCAAGATGCGGGCTTGCTACTTCTTATAGACCGGACACCACTGCATTTGGACCTGGCAGCCCGCCGTAGTAAGGAACAGGTTTTGGAGATTGCGTACAAAAATCTCGACCGCTTTGAAGAACTGGCACAGGTTCTATTCTGGCAGGCGGTTGAGGAGTGCTATCCTGAAAATAACATTCTCAAGCAGCGACCCTGGATCAATGCCTGGCGAATACGGCTTGACCCGAAGAAATGGTCAGAAGAGGGTTTGTTTGAACCTACAACTGCCCAGCGTCCATTAGAGTCGAGGCGGGATAATTTCACCGGCATTTTCGTCAGCAAGCCAGCCATGTGGGCCCGCAGATTCCTGATCAAAGATTATCCTCGCGGACAAATCGGGCTGTGTCATGTACAGCACAGTGTCGCCGCCCGGATCAAGCTCTGATGCTTCGATGCGGCTACGCCGCGCGAAGGCGATCCAGCAGCGGACCCGAAATATGTTTTTGATATTTCGTAACAACAGCAGGGACTGGGATACATCATTTGTCTTGAATACGCTGCAGGATTTCCTGGATTATTTCATCCACAGGACTTGAAATTTCAATAACCAAAGCGTGCGTTGGTTCTTCGAGCGTCTCAAACTGACTCTTGAGCATGTGTGGTTTCATGTAATGATCCGTTCTCGTTTCCATGCGTGACCAGATCAAATCATAACTGCCCTTGAGGTAAACCAGCTGCACGCCATCATTGCCTTCGAGCAATTGCTGGCGATAACGGTCCTTGAGTGCAGAGCAAGCTAACACACCAGATTTATTCTGTTTCAAACTGGATGAAATTAGATCATGCAGCGAAGCAAGCCAGGGGGTGCGATCTGAATCATCCAGCGGAATCCCGCCTGCCATCCTGGCAACATTTTCGGGCGGGTGGAAATCATCGGCGTCGTAAAAGTCCCAATTCAACTGTTCTGCAAGCGCCTTGCCCACGCTCGTCTTGCCGCTTCCGGATACGCCCATCAGGATGAGAAAACGAATCGCCCTCATTTTATTCTAAAAAGAATTTCGCCAGCTTTCGGGACGTAAAGCACACCTTCATGCTCTCTGTCTTTCCATTCATCAATATTGATCCTCGATGGATCGAGATACCCGAGATTGAGCCGGGCACAATCTTCGGCGGATATTTTGCTGGCCAGCGTCACGCGCACATTTGGCTTTTCGATTCCATTTTCCATCACGCCGGAGCCGCGCAGATGCGTGCTATGCGCCAGCACACCCAGCGGAATATTTTTGAAGCGCTCCCAATCATTTAGAAAATATGGCAGGATGTGATAACCAACCTCGTAGATATATCTTCCGTGCACGTGACTGATCACATCCAGATGCGGCGCATAAATCACAACCTCGCCGCCCAGGGCAACAGCAGGCTCAAGTTTATACATCGCCTTCGCGCCCGTCCACAACTCATCATACATGGATGGCGCGCAGGACAAGACTCGCCGGAACGGCTTCTCACACCAGCGGATGTGACGCTGCGCCGAAAGCTCCGCCGCTTCACTCCAAGCCGATAGATGATCGCCAACGAATAAACCACTCAATTCATGACCTTCCACTGTCAACGCGATCAATGTGAGCGGAGTCTTCAACCGCTCAGCCGCGGCATGGATCATGGCGCGGACAGGTGTCGCCTTTACCCCGATCGTTCCCACCACGCCAGCCAACGCGCCGAGCCAGTGCGTGGCATTGATCATTTCCGCGCCGGAGATGCCCGGGAAAAGATATTTTGCCCCGCCTGAGAATCCGACGACTTCGTGCGGGAAGGTCGGACCCAGAATGAGAATATGATCATATTCCAGCGCAGCTTTGTTGATGCGGATGTCGACCTCATTGGGTAATGAAGAGTGCCAATTGTTTCCCGCAATCTGCTTGATCTCATCTTGTGTCATGATGCCAAGTGATGTCAAGGCGGAGGAGGTATTCCATTCGTGGTTTAGCAAGCCAATATGCTTGAATCTTGTGCTTCGTTCTTC
>JBGPNQ010000094.1:0-15610 GCA_041487615.1 Anaerolineae bacterium | reverse complement strand
CCGCCTTCAACTGTTAAAACCCCTAAATGGACAAACTAATCGTTCTTATTTGTTTGTATGATTCACGTTTTATTTTTCCCCCCCTCCCCATTTTGGGTTGCGGGGCGGGGGGGTGTGGCTCTACTTCACTACCGGCACTACGGTTTTATCCAATGTGTCACGAATTACGTCATCGACCACCTGGCGTGACATCCAATATTCAGGCTGCAGGATCACGCGGTGACCGAGAACGGGAATTGCATAGCGCTTGATATCATCGGGCGTGATGAAATCGCGTCCGTCGATGGCGGCATTGGCGCGCGCGATCTTGAGAAACGCCAGCGACCCGCGCGGACTCGCACCGACCGCGACCCTGCGGTCTACGCGCGTAGCATGAACGAGTATGGCAATATAATTTTCAAGGTCCGCATTGACATGCACGGATTCGACCTCGTCGCGCATTGCAAGAACTTTCTTCGCGGTGGCGATGTCACGCAGAACCACTTCATCCTGTTTACGCTCACGTCTGCGCTTCAGGATTAATTTCTCTTCCTCGATGCTCGGATATCCCACAGCAAGTTTCAACATAAATCGATCCAGCTGCGCTTCCGGCAATGGGAATGTGCCTTCATACTCGATCGGGTTCTGCGTGGCAAGCACCAGGAAAGGTTCAGGCAACAGGAGAGTCTCGCCTTCAATGGTCACCTGCCCCTCCTGCATCGCCTCCAATAAGGCAGACTGGGTTTTTGGCGAGGCGCGGTTGATCTCATCTGCAAGGATGATGTTGGCAAAGATCGGACCCTTGCGAAGCTCGAACTGATTCTTTGTGCGATTGAAGATGTATCCACCCGTAATGTCACCGGGAAGAAGATCGGGGGTGAACTGGATCCGTTTGAAGTCGAGTCCAAGCACCTTGGCGAAACTGCGAGCGACAAGCGTCTTGCCCAGTCCGGGGTAATCTTCGAGAAGGATGTGCCCGCCCGCCAACACGGATGCCATCATCATTTCGAGGAGTCCGCGTTTGCCAACCACGGCCCGCTCGACTTCGGCGATGACCTGCCTGCTCAGGGATGAAACAATTGAAATATCAGTCACGTTTTACTCCGGCGAGAAGAATAGCCACAGAGTCACCAAAAACACGGAGAATCATTAGTTGAATCTCCGTGACTCAGTGTCTCTGCGGCAGATGGCCATTCTCTATCTGTGTTTCAAGAAACCCCACTGCGTCACTCACTTCATGATCGAGCACAGTTTTGGGCGGAGTGGTCAATGGACGCCTTGAAACAGGGAAATCCGAGAACGATCCATGCAGACCGGTCTCCAGATATTTTCTCAGCTCGTTCGATGGCTCCCAATCCGTCCCCAGCAGTGGAGCGAACACCGAGCGTGGACGTCCACTTTCCCGATGGACCAGGATTTGAAAGGCAAGCTTCCCGAGCCGGTTGGCGATCAGCCACTTGAAATAGACTCCGCTTCGTGCGCGTCCCATCCAGATCGCCAGATCCTCCACCTGTCCGCGCTTCGGCTTGGGTTTCGGTTCCTCCTTGTGCGATGGTTCGAACTTGGGAACCAAACTGATTGTCAACATGAAAAGCACAATTGCAAAAATCAACCACCACCAGATGGCCTGTGAAAGTGAATGATAAAATAAACCAAGTTGCCATCCAAGATAGGCAAGCGGAATGACAACAGTTTCATAAATTGCATCGCGCAGAGGGAATGCCAGCAGCGCCGCAATAATTACAACTCCAAGCATCAGCAGCCAGCGACGCCTGGGACTCATATAGGCTCACCACAGTATTGTAAAATCGTATTGAGACAACCCACCGCTTCCGTGATATCTTTTGGAGCAGACTTGCGGTCCCCGTAACGTACCGTTTCAAACAGACGCGTCAATCTGCGCACGGCATCGCCGGGTAATCCTGCGCGTTCCAGGCGCAAGGCAAACTCCTGCGGCGTCATGGCAATTTCGCGCTTCAATTGGCGTTTATCTGCGACAACATCGCTCATGCGCAGATAGCAGTTGATGATCACATCACTGGAATCACGACCGGAGGAAAGATCGTGCAATGATGACCGCGCAATGCGGGCAAGTTCTTCCAATGGCTTCCTGGTGTTCAACGCAACATATTTTTTCCAACCCTGATAGAGTCCCCACATGACCGCGATCCATAGCAGTGCAAACGCAAAACTTATTAGATAGGAAAACATCGGCGAAACCTGCGGTGGCTGAAATGGAGGTAAGGGCTGGGCATCGGAGGGTTGAGCCTGATGCTCGAGGCTGGCTGCCATCTGTTGCAGGGCAAAGAGTCGAGGTCCGTAATATCTCAACAGGAAGAAAATTGCGGCTACGGTGGCAGCAGTTCGTAGGAGCATTTTCAACAATCGCTTGCGCAAATCGGGAGAAATCAACAGCGCAACAAGCAGGACCATCAACGTGATCAGTCCCCATACGATAACCTGTTTCCAAATTGGAACATTTGCCCAGGCATCCGTCACATCGTGAGCGGATATCGGTGCTTTCGTCGGTTCACTCCGGGCAAAATGCTGCGCTTCGTTAAATGGAACGTTATCCAGGCTCACGGCAAGTAGCGTTAAAGCTCCCAGCGCCAGGCCAGCCAGCAGGACGACCCATAGCTTCCTCTGAAAAAAAGATCTCATGGTTGGAGTGAGATTTTACCATCACGGCTATAATTATCGAAACCCTCGCCATGACTGATTCGCTAAAAGACCTTTGCAATGCTCCCATCCACCCGCAAGCCGCGGAAGGACTGCGCTTATTCAACGCTGGTGAATATTTCGAGGCTCACGAAGCACTGGAAGCCGCCTGGAAGGATGACCGTGGACCAGTCCGCGAGTTGTATCGTGGAATCCTTCAAATTGCTGTTGTTTACCTGCATATCACCCGCAAAAATTATGAGGGTGCAGTCAAAGTCCATGGACGCAGCCAGAAGTGGCTTAAGGATTGGCCAGATGTATGTAGAGGGATTCGAGTTGAAGAGTTACGAGAGAACGCTGAAGTTGCGATCGCCGAAGTAAAAAGGCTTGGCAGGGAGAGAATGGGCGAGTTTGATCTGGCGCTACTAAAACCGGTTTCATGGCGGGAAAAACGCGTTTACATGTGCGACCGCTGTGGATATGAGATGCATGAAAAGAATTGCAAAGTGACCTGTCCCAACTGCGGCAACCGCTTTGATTGTTCAGACTTGAATATTTATTTTGATTGATAACCAGCGCGCAAAGTTTATCTTACAATCCGAAACGTTTTTATGCTTTGTTCAAAGGCGGGCAACATATCGTAGAACTCGTTGATCTGGGCAACATAGACAACAGACCAAACCGTGCTTCCATCCTGCATCACAAAGACCAGTTCGTTGACATCCACTGTTTCAACGCGCCCTTCGAACACCATTCGGACTGCCTCGGTTGAATTCAGGGAAACCTTCCTGCGTTCCACCATCCGGGTTGCCGGGTCCATCTTCGAAAGTCTGTCATCCAGATGCGCATCAAGCGAATCACCAGAGAGAGGTTCGTAGGAAATACTAATCCGCATTTTATACAGTGATTTTTTGGAATTGGCACCCAAAACTGCCAGCTCCTCAGCCGGGGCCTTGTTTGTGCTCTTGAAAGTGGGAGGCAACCAGATCTCGATCAATCCAGTTTTGAATTGTTTCCAACCTGCCGGAATCAATTGATCGTACGGAACAGGAGTTGCTGTTTCCGTGGGTGTCAAGCTGGGAATCACCATTAGAGTGGAAGTCGGCCGTATCGTTGGTGTGACTGCTGGAGCGCGTGATGGCAATCCGCTCAATCCTTTCCGCAGGGCGAAGATTCCCGTCACGCCGAATAGCAGGCAGGCTAGCACTCCCAAGCCGACAAGGATCCCTACTTGTTGAAGCGTCATGCCGAAATATTTACGGCCTTTCGTCATCGTACCTCCTCCCCTGTTCATCGGATATGCTTTAGATCATCTCGAGAGTCATGGATCGGTGCCGGGGCGAGTCTGGATTGTGATCACAGAGACCCATCGCAGCGCACACCGTCCCGAAGCGGTGTCTTTCGGGAGGTTGATATACTCAAAAAGATTTCTAAAATCTTACCCCCTGATATTTCCTATGACCGTTTTAACATCATGACTGAATAAGGATTGCCCGGGCAGGCGCGCCATCCGAGCCGGCAATTTTTAGCGGTAAACAATAGAGATCATAAAATCCCCGCACAACCCTGGAGAGATTCAGCCCTTCGACAATGACAACCCCAGCCTTGAGCAGCACTTTGTGAGTTGGTTCAGAGTCCCCAAATGGCGCCACGGACAAATAATCCACACCGACGAGTTGAACCCCACGCTCCACAAGCCATTCCGCTCCATCTTCAGTGATGGCGACGAAATCTTCATGGAATTTCGGTTCACCCTTTACCCAATAATGAGAATTGCTCGTCCCGAACAGAATCCGTCTCATCTCAGTTGAGATTTCCGTCCGTTGAAGCACTTCGGCTGTAATTGCGTCAATGCCATCAGGAAGCTGCACCACATAGCAGGGACCAGTCAGCACGTCGAGCGGAAGATTTTCAACCGTGCGTCCATCGTTAAGGAAATGATGAGGCGCGTCCACATGCGTGCCAAGATGGACCGTTGAACTCATGCTTGTCACGTTGGCATGAGCACCTTTATCCATGGACTCGAGCTGTTCGAGGATGAGTCCCGGGTCACCGGGCCACGTGGGGAGAGACGGAGAAATGGTCAGGGAAATATCGTAGATTGTCATGGTGCATAACTCCTTCTGGTAAGAAAGCTCAAGGCAGCGTGCCCGCCGCCGAGGACGGCGGCTTGAGCGAGGGATGGCTAGGGCGCAGGCGTCGTTGTTAATAACGGGACCACGTTCGAGGTGCCCGCGAGAGGCGGGATGGACATTGGTGTTAACGTCGGTGTAATGGTAGCGGTCGGGGTCGGAATTAATGGCCTCCATCCGCTGTCATTAAAATATTCCTGTAAAAAGCCGGTGCGTTCAAAATCCGTCATCAAGCGCGGACGTGAATAATCTTCCAGCATTGCTGTGATCAATTCAATGCTGATCAGCTTTCCATTATAGATCACATAACGATCAAGGAACTCGCGGCGAATCCCTTTCGGCATCCAACTCTGATCGCCCATCTGATCGAAAAACAGATTGCCCTGTCCGTAATGGATGAATATATTGTTATAGAATTCCATCGTCTGTGCGTAATGTGCCTGACTCCCCAAAACGAGGGATGCGCCCGAATCTGCGAGGAAACGAAAATCCTTGACCTGCTGAGGCGCAGGCTGATAACCATAGCTCTGATTCCAATGCATTGTGGCGATCACAACATAACCATCAGCCCTCAATTCACCTATTTTCTGCGCAAGATACGGATAGTCGCACGGCGCCGCGCCGGGACGGGAATCAGTAGCCGTTGGCAATCCACCTGTATCGAGTCGATTGCAGCCGATGAAGGCAATCTTGTTACCGTGGTTCTCGAAGAGTGCAGGCTTGATTGCATCCTGTTTATCGGCGCCACCACCAAAATAGACAATATTATGCTCTTTGTAAATGGCGAGTGTTTCAAGCGTTGCCCTGGAACCGTAATCTTCAAAATGATGGCCTGTCAGTTCGACAAGGTCAACTCCAACGTCAGTGAACAAATCGATATATTTGGGATCGCTGCAAAACACAAGCGCAACTTGATCAGGCTTGGGATAGGCGCAGCCCGTGGAGAATGGAACATGATTGGCGACATGAGCAATGTCCGCTTCACGCATCAGATCACGGACATTTTCACCGGGATATGTGACGCTTTTCAGTTCCATCGTATACGCGGTGGCACGAACAAGAGCGGTGATGCCGGTCATGATGACGGTTGTCATTTTCGACGGATCGTAATTGGCAGATCCGGTGTTTACGACCAGTGGATATTTCGAAATATCAAATTTCCTGCGGATTGGTGATTGACCGTCAATGGTCAAGACTTTCCATCTGGGCTCAAGGGACTCAAACGGGATAATCGCCCATGATCCCAATTCGGACCATGCCGTATCGAGCAACTGATCAGAAGGGACGGTCCGTACCAAGCCGGAAGCTGGCGCGTCCCAAAGTGTGGTGACCGCATCGAGAGTGGATTCATCCATCAACAACGGATGTCCACTGAACGCGGCTGGAGCAGTTCCCTGAGTCCATGCCAGCTTGAGTTCATCGAAGGTCAGGCCGTCCGTCACCGTTGGGAACGGAGCAACCAGTACATATACTCGTTGAACTTGATTTGTATTCTGACTCAGCGGAGTAGGTGTAAATGTGCTGATCTGAATGGACGAATTGCCTACCGGTGGTTCCTCTGCAATTGGTGGCAGGGCATTTGCCTGGAGAATGCAGGCGGTAAATATAAGAATGGAAACAACTAGAGAAATCAACAAATAGTGGACTCGATTGATCATAGCTTTGGAATTATACACTCCGCTTTATATGGCAAGGAGTATCGATTCCACTACTCTGCGCTCGTCTTCGCCAATCATTTGAGTGTCACTGATGCAAGCGTAAATTCCTTCAACGCAACTTCATCAATCGTCACGCCCAAGCCCGGCCCATTCGGGACATCAATGGTGCTGTCTGAATTCAACACAAATCGTTCATTCGTAATATCGCGCGCATAGTAGCGGTCCGAGGCGGAAATATCACCGGGCAGAATGAAACCGGGTAAGGATGCAATCGCGAGATTGGATGCGCGTCCCACGCCCGTTTCCAGCATCCCGCCGCACCAGACAGGTATATCGCGTTCATAGCAGTAATCATGGATCGCGATCCCCTGGCTCAGCCCGGCCACACGCCCAGGCTTGATGTTGATGATCTTGCACGCTTCCATTTCGAGCGCGTAACGCGCATGACGCGGCGTCAGAATACTCTCATCCAAACAGATTGGGGTTTTCAATTGCGCCTGCAATTTGCGATGATCCCAAATATCGTCTTCGAACAGTGGCTGTTCGATCAACAGCAGATCCAGATCATCAATCGCCTTCAAGACGCTGGCAGTCTCCAATGTGTAAGCTGAATTCGCATCGACCTGCAAGCGCAGGTTTGGGTATTCGTTTCGAACAGCGCATGTTTCGTCTACTTCACGGCCCGGTTTGATTTTGATCTTGACCCGGCGATAACCTTGACCCAGATAGGAAGCAACGGTTCGAACCAGGGCGGAGGCCGATTCCTGAATCCCAATGGAGACTCCCACCTCCACTTTTTCGCGCGTGCCGCCGATCATCTCTCGCAGCGACTTGCCATCCCTCTTCCCCAGTAAATCCCACAGTGCCATTTCCACGCCAGCCTTGGCGAGATGATGACCGCGAATCCCTTCGACGCGTTTTTGAAAATCATTCGCGTCAAGTACGTCCTGTCCCAGAAGAAGTGGAGCGACAAAATCTCTAATAATATGCCAGGCAGTTCCTGCTGTCTCGTAGTTATAGCCCGGATCGCGCGTTGCGACACATTCCCCGTATCCGCTCAATCCATTCGAATGCAACATAATGAGCACGCACTGACGGTCGATCTCGCGCCCGAACGATGTCTCAAATGGTGCGACCAACGGCATGGAAATGTGATGGAGCGTAATTGATTCAATTTTCATGGCATCCTGTATTAAGTAAATGACAGCCACGGGATGTGACTGTCACTTGATTTATTCGATGTTGACTTCCCCAGGCTCGTCATTGAGCTTCAGACCTCGCAAAGCATCGTCCATACTGGTGACATCACGGCGCATCCCCGCTGCGGGAGTGCCACAGTACGGACAGATATTCCAGGGCAGTTCCATCAGCCGGTTGCAGTTCTCGCAGTTCTTCTTGAGCCTGGTATGACAGTTCGGGCAGACCTGCCAGTCATCCTTGACGCGGCGCTCACAACCAGGACATAGCGGCAAATCCTCGAGAGCTTGCAGCAAGGCTTCTTCCTCTAGCGTCCGTTGATATTCCTCTTCGAGAGTCCGCTGCGGGCGAAGGATAAGATAGACGAGTATGCCGGGCAAATTCAATACCGCGACGAGAAGAGTGGCAAGAGTCTGCACCAACGGATCACGCGTCCGTGTGCGGATGTCGCGATAAATCCAAATGACGAGTGAGATCCAAAGTGCAGCGAGAAATGCTCCGCCAAAACCGCTCAGGACAAGGATTAAGTTGCTGACAAAGGTGGGATCAAAGGTCATACGTCCTCAATCGATATTGTATCTCATCTCCCGCGAAGAGCAAGCGCTACTATACTCAAGGTGTGTCATGATGAAAATGCCACTCGCCCGCATCCTGGTCCACATAGGATTGAGCACCGATTACTTCATAGAATGTTATGCCAGGGCGCATGTAAATTAAGGCGCCATTTTCACCGGTCAATAAAAGCGGTTGATCCTTGTTCGTACGGTGCCAGCGGGCGATAATTCCCATGCCATCGCGAAATACGTAGGCTTCACCTGAACCGGTCAAATCGATGTGATAGACCTCATCTTCCTCGTCGAAGGTGTTCGCGAATGTATGAGTTGCAAACAGGACCACAACATTCGAAGCATGGACGGCTGTGGCGGTCATGGCATCCATCAGCGGAGCATATTTTTCGGGTTTGCCGTTACGCGTATCATCCACTTCCTGATAACGAACATATTGCTGTGTTTCAGGGACATATTGCCAATAGTTGTAGGAGTCCGTGGAGTAATAGGTATAGATCAGGTTGCCCTGTAATTCGGAAACAGGTGTCAACTCATTGAAAAAACCACTCCGAATCACTGGACGGTTGTTATTCAATCCATCACGCTCGATACAGTTCTCCCACTCAGGCGTATAAAAATAGGAATTATTATAGACCTCGATATGTCGTGTGGGCAGTAACTTGAACGGCGGGCATTTCCCCAGTGTGGGTACAACAATGAAGTCCGAGAAATCACTGAGTTTGAAATAATCCAGCACGCGCGGGTCGGCAAATTTGAACACAAGAAATGCCTGATACATGCGCTGGATGTTTTCATCAAAAAAACGCCCGGAACGGACAGGTCCAATCCATTCAGAGTCGTTGCCATAGAAAACAGCGATGAAGCGCGTCAGACCAGCTTCGATGTAATATTCATAAATATGGTCAGCCAGCGTCAAACCCATCTGCGGGCGGATGTAGCGTGGATAGTTCGCCACCTTGACCGCAAGTGGGCGACGCTCCAGCAGGGATGGATCCGAAGGAAGCAAACCGGTGAGCGGGTCTAACGATGTTGGCAGCGTGAATACGGGAACAGTCACATCGACGGGAAGCATCTCGGGCTGGATCATTACTTGTGTGGCAGTTGGCGGCACAGGAGTGAGCGAGGGGAGATAAATGGGAGTGGGCGCCGCGCCAGCATAAGGTGAGTCTGATGCGTTTCCAATTAACGGTTGAAATGGTGTTGGTGAAGGAATCCCGGCAGCGAGAGAAATATCATTTGGGCGAATGCCACAGGAAGAAAGAACAAATAAAAATGTCAGGACAATGTTGACTCGATGGGATCGCATGGGATGATTTTACAACAAACAGGTAAGCGGAGCAAACCTGATAAAATTGCCATTACATGTCCATTGTTATTACATTCCTGATGCTCTTCCTGACCGCGCTGACCCTGCTCGTGTTACGGGTGATGACGCCCTCCTTTCGATATACCTGGCTGTTCGCGGTGGGCGGAACTCTGTTTGCATGGATGAGCGTTTTCATCTGGCAGTTGGGGATGCCCATCAGCTTGCAATTCACGATCTGGCAACCTGCGCTCCTTTTTTCCCAATCTCCCGCATTTGTTGCAGATGGAATCTCATGGGCCTTCGTGTTGAGTCTGATCGCTCTTTGCCTTGCGATTATTATTACAGCGGTGGTACGCCCTCAATTTCCCAGCCCCATTAGTTGGGTTGGAACACTGATCCTGACATCGCTCGGCGTTCTGGCAGTAGTTTCTGATAATACCCTCACGCTGGTCTTGATCTGGGCTGCCATTGATCTTGTCGAACTGATCGCACAAATCTGGTTCGTCGAGGATCCCCAGCTCAGCGAACGGGTGGCAATTGCCTTCGCATCACGCGCCACCGGAATTTTGATCCTGCTTTGGGCCGATATTATCGGCGCTGCAAGCGGGCAACCGTTTGATTTTCGGCTTGCGACTCCACGAGCGGGGCTTTATCTTGTTCTGGCATCGGGTTTGCGTCTTGGCGTACTCCCACTTCATTTGCCGTATCCAAGTGAATCAGCGCTGCGGCGCGGATTTGGAACCGGGCTGCGCACGGTTTCCGCTGCATCAAGTTTGGTGCTGCTGGCGCGTATCCCTGCCGGCAGTGTAAACTCCCCATTTACACCCTATCTATTGATGCTTGTTTCTTTCGCAGCAATTTATGGCAGCTGGATGTGGTTACGTGCACCCGATGACCTGACCGGGAGGCCTTTTTGGTTGATAGGCATGGGTTCGATGGCAATTGCGGCCGCATTGAGGTCCAATCCAATTGGCGCGGCAGCATGGGGTTGCGCTCTGATCCTTTCGGGCGGCGCGTTGTTTTTATTCTCTGAACGAAACAGATGGCTTACGCGTGCCCTGTATGTCGCAGCTTTTGGGATTTCAGCTTTACCGTTTTCGCTCACGTCAACGGGTTGGATCAATGGCGGCACAGGTTTTTGGCTGTCCTTCCCATTTTTGATCGTTTCGCATGCGATGCTGATCGCCGGGTTCATCCGTCATGCCCAGCGCACGATCACCCGCGACTCAAATAATGATCAGCCGATTTGGGCGAGGAACGTTTATCCCATTGGCATTTCGATTTTGTTGCTGACGATCATCATTCTCGGATTCTTCGGCTGGGAGGGAACTCTGCAGTTCGGCAACTGGATCGCCGGATTGCTTGCCTCTGTTCTGACCTTTGCCCTGCTCTGGCTCACCCCACGATTGCGCGTCCTCAACCCGGTTCGCGCTCACTGGGTCAAGCCGACAAATGCATCCTGGCTCGATTGGGGCTATCAAGCGTTGTGGAATTTATATCGCCAAATGGGACGAGTAAGCAACTCGTTCACGAACATGCTCGAAGGTGAAAGCGGAATCATGTGGACTCTGCTTTTCCTTGTGCTCTTCATCACTGTGTTTACAAAAAGGACGCCCTGAGTCATGGCATTGACCTTTGCATGGATCGCCGTTGGCATCGTTTTGATCACATCTGCAAGTCTGCTTATCGCGCGTGATTGGCGTTTGAGCATCATCGTTTTGGCGGTCCAATACCTTGGTGTGTTCATCCTTACGCTTCAACATTGGCCATTGGGAATGGCGTCGGTCAAGGTAGTGGCAGGATGGATGTCTGCGGCAATTCTGGGCATGACACATTCAGGTCTGCCATCACAGGCATTTGATGATGAAAGCATCTGGCCGCGCGGCAGACTCTTCCGACTTTTTGCGGCCGCCATGATGTGGATGATCGTCGCCGCAGTAACTCCCGGTGTGGATACAATCATGGCCGACGCGGGATTCGCGGTCACCGGAGGAAGTCTGCTGCTCATCGGCATGGGATTGCTCCATCTCGGAATGACTTCCTCCGTATTGCGCGTGATCCTCGGTCTGATGACTGTCCTCTCAGGCTTTGAGATTCTGTACTCAGCAGTGGAGGGATCGGTTCTGGTGGCGGGCTTGCTCGCAGTGATCAATCTTGGACTGGCGCTGGTGGGCGCCTATTTGCTGATCGCCGAAAATTCCCGGGAGAGGGAAGCCTGATGACCGCGCCGACCATTTGGATACTCTTTCCGTTCGTCATGGGTTTCCTGTTATTGCTGATCACAAACCAACGTGCATTGAGCCTGCTCGGCGGCATGATCGGGCTCCTGCTGGCACTGGCAGCGCAACTCATTCCCATTGAACTCGCCATGAACGTGGCAGGTTTCTCATTCAAAATCGAATCATCGCTCACAATTCTGGGGCGCGTGCTTTCCATCCAGCCCGCTGAAGGATCATTACTTGCACTCATTTACGGAGTTGTGGCGTTATGGTTCTTCGGAGCAGAAGCAGCAAAGTCGGCAACACGTCTCGTTCCCATTGGGTTCATGATTACGGCGTTTATGGTGGCATCCATCGCCGTGGAGCCCTTCCTCTATGCTGCGCTGTTCATTGAGATGGCCATCCTCTTGGCCATCCCACTGCTCACCACCATTGATCAGCCTCCCAGCAAAGGTATCATCCGCTTCCTTATTTATCAAACGTTGGCGATGCCATTCATTCTGCTAGCCGGCTGGATGCTCGCCGGAGTGGAAGCCAGTCCTGGTGATCTGGCTCTGGCCGCGCAATCGGCATCCATGCTTGGGCTTGGCTTCGCGTTCCTGCTTGCGATCTTTCCGCTTTACAACTGGGTCCCCATGCTCTCAGAGGAAACCTCACCTTATGTTCTTGGTTTCCTGTTGTGGATACTTCCCACCATTACCATCATCTTCGGCGCAGGCTTTCTTGACCGTTATTCCTGGCTGCGTTCCTCCGTACAGTTGACGGTTGCGCTTCGGCTTGGCGGACTGGTAATGCTCGTTACCGGTGGACTGCTGGCCGCGTTTCAACGCAATTTAGCTCGGATCATGGCATACGGTGCGATCGCCGAAACGGGATTTTCCATTCTCGCTCTCAGCCTGGATCTAAGACTGGGCATTCCCATTCTTTTCCTACTGGTCCCAGCCCGTGCCCTGGGATTGGCAGTCTGGTCGCTTTCGGTAACAGCCATCAAGGAACAGGTGGAGACCATGCGCTTCGGTGCGTCGCGGGGTGTCCTGCGTATCCTTCCGTTTGCAGGTGTGGGAATGATCATCGCCACCTTGTCCACGGGCGCCTTCCCGTTATTGGCCGGTTTCCCCGCGAGACTGGCTCTCTGGGAGGGCCTCGCACGTGATTCAACGATATCTGCTCTTTGGATGGGAGTGGGCATTGTGGGCCTACTCATTGGCGCCTTCCGTTCGCTGGCAGTCATTAGCATGGCTGAGGAGTATACAAGCTGGGAGGCGCGCGAAACCCCCGTTCAGCGGCTCATGCTCGGGCTTGGCGTGATCGGGCTTTTCATCCTGGGAGTCTTTCCGCAGACCATCCAATACTTTATATCCAATGTGCCTCTTATGTTCGAGCATCTTGGGCGCTAAAGGAGAGCGGCTCCCGTGCTGGGCCGTCTCATAGCTTTGCCACAGAGACCACCTAGTCCGCTGAGAAAACTGAAGAAAAATTTCTGCGTTCTTCGCGAAGCATATTCGTAGAGTGCAGTGCGCTGTGTGGCTGACTCTATTTAGCCCAGGCTTTTCTTCGCTCCTGTTAAGTCGCAGAATCGGCAAGCGGTATAATCCAGCAAATGTTACCCGTCGGAGGAAGTCATGGAATTTGAACAGATCGTCAAACGCATCGAATGGCTGGACGAAGAACACCGCAAAACGAGGACGACTATTATTACGCTTGAAGAACGGATGACGGCGCTGGAGGCTAACATCGATGCCGTTGCCAAACAACTCAAACCACTTCCGAAACAGATCGCGGATATTGCGAATACGGCCGCACGCCTGGACCAGTTCGATGCCATCTTTGCCAGGCAACGTGAGGATATGAACAAGGCGCTGGAGGAAGTCGAAAAGCGGCATCAGAAGCGTGAACTCGAAGTCACCAAAAGACACTACGAAGACCTTGAACCGCTCACAAAGGCGATTGAAGAGCTGCGTAGAACGATTGAAGCCGAGTTTCCTCCCATCAAACGGGATATCAAGGCCCGCATCCTGGAGGAGACGCGTTTGAATGAAGCGATCAAGGAATTGAAGCCGCCCATTGACGATGCTGTGCGAGTTGCACATGAGGCAATCCGGACACAGCATGTGTTTGAAGAAAGCAAAAAACAGGATGCGAAGCGCGTCGCCGACCTGCAGGGTGAGTTGACATCCATCCGCAAACGCATCGATGAAACACGTTCCAAAATAGATCTCAACGCAGACGGTTTCAAGAATATGGACAACCGCATCAAGGAATTGCAACTTTCCGAATCGGAGCGTAAGACCGCTCAAACAGCTTTCATCGAACAGCAAGCCATCGCGCAGATCGACCGTGACCGTGCCTCCAAGGAATGGAAGGAAAAATTCGATTCGATCAAATTACAAACGGAAGCGTTCGACGCACAAGTTCTGAAGCTTGAGGAAACTCTTCGCACCGCCAAGCGCGCCCAGGAAACGTATAACGAACTCAACACCAAACTCGAACGCCGCATCAACGAGGTGACGGAGATGCAGCGCCTCGCAGAAGATCGCCTGCGCCAGGAATGGGTCACATTCAAGGCTGATGACCAAAAACGCTGGACGGGTTATACGCTCTCCCAGGATGAGGGCACGAAGGATGTGCGCCGCCTTGTGCAAAAACTTGATGAGCGCTTCAGTCCCCTGGGTGAGTCCATCGACACCATTCAGGATCAAATACATCAAACGGCATCTGCCACCGAGCAACAACTTCAGGAATTAATGAACGTTGCTCATGAATGGCTCTCAGCATACGAACGAATTATGGGTCATGGGAAGACAGCGAAGAAAACAAAGAAATAACATCATTTTGCCGGTACAGTCCATCTTTCCTCTTTCTTCTTTCATACAGGAAAGAGGAAAATAGAGGAAAGATTTTAATTTCCATGCGAGTCATCGGAACAGCAGGTCACGTAGACCACGGTAAATCCACACTCATAGCCGCGCTCACAGGTACTCATCCCGACCGTCTCAAGGAGGAGCAGGCCCGCGAGATGACGATCGAGCTTGGCTTCGGTTGGTTGACACTCCCCAACGGCGAAGAGGTTGGAATCGTGGATGTTCCAGGTCATCGTGATTTCATCGAGAACATGTTATCGGGCATCGCGGGAATCGACGCGGCACTTCTCGTCATCGCCGCGGATGAAGGTGTCATGCCCCAGACGAAGGAACATCTCGGCATTCTGGATTTGTTGCAGATTCCCGCGGGACTTATTGTCTTAACAAAAACTGATCTCGTCTCAGACGAGGCATGGTTGGAACTCGTTGAATCAGACATACGCCTGGCCACTGAAGGTACGGTGATGCAAGACGCGCCCATCCTGCGCGTCTCAGCCAGGACCAAAAGCGGACTCGACTCGCTAATCTCCAGTCTCCAGTCTCTCTTAGAAAACAAACCGGCACGTCCTGACATCAATCGCCCTCGACTTCCCATCGACCGCGTCTTCACGATGAGCGGGTTCGGTACAGTGGTGACGGGGACATTGAGCGACGGACATCTATCTGTCGGCGACGAAGTAGTGATATTGCCATCTGGTCAAACTGGTAGAATTCGCGGACTACAAACGCACAGGAAGAGGGAGGAGAGCGCCCTGCCGGGTTCTCGAACTGCGATCAATATCTCTGGAGTCGAGACAGAATCGATTCAACGTGGTGAAGTGGTCGCCTATCCTCATCAATATCAACCCACTCGCAGAATCGACGCGCGATTACGTTTACTGAAGGATGTTTCCACATCCATCAAACATAACAGCGAAGTGAAATTCTTCGTCGGTGCCAGCGAAACCCTTGCCACGGTGAGATTGCTTGGCGCAGAAGAATTGAAACCTGGTGAGGAAGGTTGGATCCAACTTGAACTGCGCGATCCGGTT
>JBGPNQ010000093.1:0-15753 GCA_041487615.1 Anaerolineae bacterium | reverse complement strand
GGAGTTTCCACAAGCATGTCCACTACTTCCAAAGCCAGATCTGCCTCATTCAGCGCTTCCTCCAGGACCGAAAATGCCTCGTCCGAGCCAAGTTCTGCCAGCAAATGGATTGCGCCTACACTCAGATTTATGTGGGTCTTTTTGTCATGAATTTTTTCGCGAAGAATCTCCAATGGCGCGGCTGAGCTTTGGGAAATCTTTTCAAACCAAACCATCATATATCGCTGATGAAAAAGGGCAGCATCCAAAAGAAATAGCAGGACATCGCTGCTGTCGATGTTTGTGAGATATTCGATACTTTGCGACAGTTGCTGGAATTCTCCTTCGCGGAAATAAAGGGCATCCAGTTCTTCCTCAGCCATGAATGGGACCGGATTCACGCCGCTTTCACTTTCCTTTCCCTCTAAAATTTGGCGAGCCTCCCGGCTCTTTCTAACAGCCTTTTCAAGTATTCTATTGAGTTCAATTTTCTTCACGAGTCTTAGCAACTCAGGAGTTTGTGCGGCGAGGTAATCACTCGCCCATTCAATCGCCTCGATACCGGAAATGGTCATGTCTTTGATGACCTGAATATCCGTCAGGCGGGATGTCAGAGCTCGCAGCGTTTTATCGTCGGTTTGTAGAGTTGTGACAAGCTCGTCGAACGCGCGAGGATATTTGGTGTCTTGCTTGGTCTGCAGTAAGGGAATCAATTGCCGCATGAGGGTGAGAGATACGGACTCTTCATCGGCTACTGCCGTCTCAATGTCCTCTGCCAATCGTCTATCCAAAATACTTTGTGCCCGTCCAAGCCCCTCATAATCCTGAAGAGTGATGTGCCTATCTGTCGGGTCTTCCTTGCGCCATAATGTGTCACAAATGATCTGCAGGCTGGGCGCCCGAATACCGTCCTTGTCATCCTGTAGATCCTTGATGATTTCATTTGCCAGGTCCAGATCAAACTTCACATCGAGTGCAGCGGCGGGATTAATGATGGCTGCTCTGGCCTGGTCCGCATCAAGAGGCAATAGTCTGAGGCTTGAATTTTGAAAGAAGATGGAGGGTATTTCTGACCGAAATTCATCCATCTCATGGTAGTATTCTTCACGCATCGAGAAAACGATATGGATACCGGAATTTACATTTTCATAAGTCTTTGCCATTTCACTAACAAATTTCTGGTGTGCTCCACGATCAGTGATTTGAATGAAGAACTCCTCGAACTGGTCAAAGAAAAGCACAATGGGTCGCTTTCCTACGTTGACTACCGATACAAGTTGTGATGAAAGGGAGTCGCCGGTTATCTTTCCAGTAAGTTTGGAGTCTTTGTTCAGCTCATCAAGAGCCGCCTGGGCGGGATCCTTTTCGACACGAACATAATAAGTCTTGAATCCCCTGTCCTTGAGGACTGGGCGCACGCCCGCGTTGATCAGCGATGTTTTACCTGTTCCTGTTCGGGCAAATAAAACGACCAGGCGACTGACCAGAATGTCGGCAACCAGAATATTCGTCTCTCGTTCCCGGCCGAAGAATATATCTTGATCGTCTGTTGTATAGAAGTCCAAAAATTTGTAGGGAGATTTTTCCATGCTGATATGCTTCCTGGAAGACCGGCTGGATTATTGCAGGTAGCTCTCCAATTTATTGGCAAATTTGTACAGATCCATGTCGAAGATCTTGACACCCTTTTTTTCCCAATAAGTCACCCAGAAATCGGGGGGATTTTTTTGGATCGCAAAAGATTGTGGCCTCGGATTTATGGGCTCGACAAATGTCTTGTAGATAGCTTGAAAATCCCAATCCTCGAGACTATATCCCAGGAATAAAATGGTCGTGCCACTCGCTATCTCAGTATTCCCTGATTCTGTCGTTCTGATTTCCGAGCTGACCAGTTCAGACCTTATTAACCGAGGAACTCCCTTGATCGGATCCTCGAAATTGGAAAGGAACTCAATATAGTCTTCTTCCGTTAGTACGAGCCCCTTTTTTGTCTCTACGTCAGATTCATTCTTAAACGATCCATGAATCTTGTAAATAATAGTTCCATTGGGTTTGGATAAGCGATTGTCAAGGTTTTTCCGGTCTTCGAACCCTGTAATGTTTTGAACGACCTTTTCATAAGGAGTAGCGCAATTCCGAAATGCACGTTCCAGCAGGTTATCATAATTTGTAGTCACAATGAGCCTGAATGGAGAAACCAAGTCCCCGTTTCCAGCGGCTTTTGCAGGCTTTCGCACTTTGGCCAGAAACTTTAATAAAGGTGAAGGCTCGCAATCTTCATCAGGCAGTGCTTTACGGACAAGATCCATGAGATAGTCAGAATCACCATCCATCTTGACATGGAGTGCCAGTCGCGCCAGGTTGGGCAGTGTCGCCCGAAAGAGACCCTGCAGAATTGCCGCGTTTTGTCTGCGGTCTTCCTCGGAATCTGCGTCTTCGGAGGTCTCTATGAGCTGTCTAATACGTTCCTGAATGTCTTCTTCTGAATTCGTTGTCAGCTTAACAAGCTTCTCTCTATTCTGTTTCGTTAACTTTTCTGCAAAATGCAGAGCCAGCTCATAGGCAAGGGGCAATCCTTTGTAGTTGAAGTCTTCACTGCTAACATTGACGCCAGCTCCAAGAAATGGGACACATCGACCCTCGAGAATCCTGTTTTTTATCAGATCATAGTGAAGTGGTTTTATTTTGGTATCCATATGCAGACTCTACTTGCCTATATCCGTATGGGTTGGGAGATGAAACTGTTCTCTTGCCGCGTCTGAATAAAGTATAAGTCAGTATCAAGTTCGTTTCAAGTAGTATAGTTTATGACTTGGCGGAAGGAAAGTTCGCGAGCTATTCGAGCCTGAAAAATCAGCAGGTCACCTTCGAAGGTGACCTGCTGTCCAGTGTTCCCGAAGAAAGCTCATCGATGTTTGGGCGGTTTCAACAATTTTACGGAGTCTGAATCTTCGAACGCGATACCACCTGTCGTTGATCCTTTGATGATGGCTTCAGTATCTCCGGGTCTTAACCCCGAATTGCGAACGCTGAAGAAGCAGTATAGGTCCGGGGACCAAATTCAAGACCCATTTTGTCCGAATTTGTCATCAAGATCTCGCAACTGACCCGCCTTGAATCCTGCCTACCTAAACGGTGATATAATCCTCGCTCATGGAACAAAAGATCCAATTCCTGAATCCTGTTCGCTCCGAATCATTGCAAGTGGCCGCTGCCTCGGCTCTGCGCGCAGCCCAATTACTGGGACTGCTGTATGAACCTGCAACGGCGTGAGACTGAACCTTGTTTGCCAAGTCCCGAACCTACACAGGTCCGGGACTTTTTGTTTCAAAAATCATCACTTGGTATAATCTCGAAACTACTTCAACTGGAGTGCGAATGACTAAAAAAATGACCGGTAATGAGATTCGCCAAACCTTCATCGACTTTTTTGTCGAACATGGGCACACGGCAGTGCCGTCCATGTCGCTTGTCCCGGGAGGGGATAGCACGCTTCTTTTCACTAATTCGGGGATGGTTCAGTTCAAGGACGTATTCATCGGCACCGACAAGCGCCCGTATAAACGGGCGGTCGATTCACAGAAGTGCATGCGCGTGGCGGGCAAGCACAACGACCTCGACGACGTCGGACGAGATGACACCCATCACACCTTTTTTGAAATGCTCGGCAACTGGTCGTTTGGTGATTACTACAAGAAGGAAGCGATTGCCTGGTCATGGCAGTTGCTGACGGATGTCTGGAGTTTGCCTAAGGATAAACTCTATGCCACCGTTTTCAAGGATGATATGGGTAACATCCCCACCGATGAAGAAGCAGCGGATGCCTGGAAGGAGCAGCCGGGCTTTGAGTCGAGTCATGTGCTGTATTTTGGTCGCCAGGAAAACTTCTGGCAGATGGCGGAGACCGGTCCGTGTGGTCCTTGTTCCGAAATCCACATCGATCTGGGTGAAGAGCGTGACAATTTGCGCGGCACCGATCACGTTTGCGGTGTGAATGGGCAATGCACGCGCTATCTCGAATTGTGGAATAACGTCTTCATCCAATATAATCTGTTCCCAGACGGACGGCTCGAGCCGCTTCCTGCCAAGCACGTGGATACCGGTATGGGCTTCGAGCGCATCGTCTCTGTGCTGCAGGGCGTGGACTCGAACTACAAGACAGACCTCTTCACCGGAACACTGGATGTTCTTTCGTCCCTCACGGGCGCGACCCGCGAACAGATGTATGAGAATTTCACACCCTATCGTGTCATTGCAGATCATGTCCGTTCGGCTGCGTTTCTCATTGCGGATGGTGTTGTCCCTGGCAACGCGGGACGCAACTACGTTACGCGCATGATCATCCGCCGCGCAGCGCGCTTCGGCACGAAGATCGGATTGCATGAACCTTTCCTCGCAAAAGTTGCAGAAGCTGTCATTGGGGAGTACGGTGACTTCTACTCAGAAGTGAAAAAGAGCAGCGGAGCGATCCTTGATAATCTGACTCGTGAAGAACTTCGGTTCGCGCGGACCATTGAGTCGGGGACCGCTCATTTGGAGAATCTGCTCTCAGAGCTTCGCGCCTCAAACAAGACCACCCTCGACGGTCACCGCGCATTTGACCTCTACGCGACATATGGACTCCCCTTCGAAATCTCGCGAGATATTGCTCGTGAAGAAGGTCTCGACGTGGATGAAGAAGGATTCAAAGCCGCGCGTGAACAGCACAGCCTCGCTTCAGGTGGAGGCAAGGCCATCGGTAAGATGGGCGGTGAAGATGCTGAATTCTTCGCAGGTATTCTGAAAGATCTGCACAGGAATAAGAAACTCGGCGAACACGGCGTGGACTATGATCCGTACACCAGTCCGCGTGTGGAAGGCGAAGTGCTGTCTATGGTTGTCAACGGACAACCGGTAGAGTCCGCTTCGTTCGGCGAACAGGTGGAGATCATCCTGCCAAAAACGGGCTTTTACATTGAATCGGGTGGTCAGGTCAATGATGAAGGATATATCCGTGCTCTCTCCTCTCCCTCTGGGAGAGGGGGCGGGGGTGAGGGGAACTGGGAGATCGAAATTACGAATGTGCGCCGAGCATCTGCCGGCGTAATTGTCCATGTTGGTGAAGTGGTCTCCGGTCAACCGCGAGTAGGTGATCCTGCCATCGCTGAAGTGGATATGCCGCGTCGACACGACATCATGCGCAATCACACCGCAACTCATCTGCTTCATGCCGCATTGCATCAGGTGTTGGGTGAGCATGCGCGCCAGGCAGGTTCGCTTGTTGCGCCGGACCGTCTGCGTTTCGACTTCAACCATCCCGAAGCGATGACTCCGGAGCAGGTCGAGCGAGTGGAGCGGATTGTCAACGACGCGGTCGCCGCGGATATGGAAGTGCTTCCCAAACTCCGTGCGCGTGAAGACGCGATTGCCGAAGGCGCGATGGCATTATTCGGCGAGAAATATGGCGAGACGGTCCGCACGATCACGATCATGCCTTCCGGGAATGGCTCACAACTTGAAGAGGCCTCTGTTCATCCTAGCGCGGTGGTGGAACATCAACATCGATATTCCTATGAACTTTGTGGTGGTACTCATCTTGAGCGCACATCTGATGTTGGCGCGTTCCTGATTGCCAGTGAAGGCTCGGCGGCCGCGGGTGTACGCCGCATCGAAGCGGTGACCGGTCGCGGCGCGTATGACTTGATCGCGCGTCGCTTCAAGATGCTGAAACAGACAGCCGCGGCACTGAAGTCCTCCGTTGAAGATATTCCATTCAAAGTGGAATCATTGCAGGATGACATCTCAGATCTCAAGAAGGAACTTGCAGCTTTGCGTACACAACAGGCAATGGCTGCTCTTGACAATCAGCTTTCGAGTGTCCAAATTGTGAAAGATATCAACGTGTTGGCGATGGAAGTTCCCAACGCGGATGCAGATACGCTGCGTTCCCTTGCCGACAAGTTCCGCGAAAAATATCCGAGTCACGGTGCGGCGGTTCTGGCAACGGGATCCACTGTCATCGCGGTGGTGACCGAAGATGTCACAAAGCGCGGCTTGAAGGCCGGAGATCTCATCACGGGGATCGGCGGCCGCGGCGGTGGACGTCCAAATATGGCGCAGGGAAGTTTGCCAGACGCCGATCAAGTGAAAGACGCTCTGAGTAAAGTTGTCAGCGTGCTTGAAGCGAAATTGAAATAACGCGAGGTCGGACGATCGTCCGCCCTGTTTCATTTTTGGAATCCATATAAAAAACGACCGTTGCTCTGAGAGATCCTTCACTCCGCTCAGGATGACATTTTAGCGATCAGTCCGCCATATCCATCCAGCCGGATCATATTCCCGTTCAATTGGCTTCCCTGTGACAATTTGTAAATGCATTCCGTAGCATTGATTTCGAATTCTTTTTCGCGGTCATCGAAGTTCAGCAGGACCAGAATCTTCTCGCGATCAAGAACACGCGTATAACCCAGCAAATTTTCGGGAAGACCATCGATCAATTCCAGCGTGCCTCCCTGCAGGGCTCGTTCCTTCTTGCGAATATCAAGCAGGGCGCGGATTGTGTTGAGTAAAGAATTGTCGTCCTTGTTTTCGATTTCAACATTAACCTGACCGTGATTCATGTGCACGGGCAGCCATGTTTTATTTGCAGAAGAAAATCCTGCATTCCTGGTCGTGTCCCATTGCATCGGTGTGCGGACATCGTCGCGGTTGATGGTGATGCCGAGTGCATCGAAAACAGATCGTGGCAGGAATTTGAACTTATGTGGGATGGGATCAAGAGCCGTCGCAAAGGGAAATCTCGCGTCGGTCATTCCAATCTCTTCACCATAATAAATACAGGGTACGCCGCGAACGGTCAATTGCAGCAGATGAAGGAGTTTTGCTTTCCGAACATCTTCACCCAGACGATGAATGCTTCGACGTCGGTCGTGATTGCTAAATGTGTAGACGGGCATAAATGGATGCGGATACTGCTGTTCGATGTTCTGGATCAAGTTGCGGAAGTAAACCGCGCTGAATTTGAACTCCAACATCCCGAAGTCAAAGACCAGCGTTAGCCCATCATTTGTTTCATCACCCAGGAATCGACGAATAATCTTCGTACTTCCACTCACCTCACCAACGGAAAGTCTCTCGCCGAATTCGTCGCATACACTTCTAAACTCTCTGGCGAATTCAAAATTCTCCGGCTGGTTGACGGTATACTTCGCCTGCTGAAAGAAACTGGAGGAGTCATCCTCGGTGGGCAACAAGCGAAATGAGAACGGATTATCGCGAAACTCAACGTCCTTATAGATATAGTTAAAGATGTCCAACCGGAAACCATCCACGCCTTTGCCCAGCCAAAAGCGGACCATATCAAGCATCGCCTGTTTGACTTCCGGGTTATGGTAGTTCAGGTCAGGCTGGAACGGCAGAAAGGTGGACCAGAAATATTGTCCGCGTTCTTTTGCGTAATGCCAGCCACTGCCTCCGATCACGCTCTTCCAATTATTGGGTTTGTCGCGCCAGAGGTACCAGTCCGCTTTGGCGTGATCGCGCGAAGACCTTGATTCCCTGAACCAGGCGTGTTCAATGGATGTATGGTTCATGACCATATCCAAGACGATTTTCATCCCGCGTTGATGGACTTCTTTGATCAATCGTGCAACATCATCCATCGTGCCGTATTCGGGAGCGATGTCTGTGTAGTCAGAAATATCGTAACCGAAATCGGCCTGCGGCGAGGCGAAGAATGGTGATATCCAAATGGTTTCAAATCCCAACCATTGGATGTAGTCGAGTTTTTGGAGTATGCCGTGGATATCACCAATCCCGTCCCCGTTGCTGTCGTAAAAGGAACGCGGGTAGATTTGGTAGATCGTTGTCCTGTGGTACCAGGGCAGAGAAGTCATGTGTCACCTCTGGAAATAATTTCACCCCGAATTTTATGAGATGTCTTTCAATTTGAATAGTACATAAATACCTTTCTTTAGATGGCTTGTATGGATTATGATTGCGTTTTCAAGAGGTGAGAGAAATGCCATATCGTTATCGGTTCATGTTATTGGCGATCTTCGTTTTGGCAATGGTTGCGTGCAGCCTGATTCCCCAGGCAACTCCGCCGACCGAAACAGCAATTTCTCCATCGTATACTCCTGTCGCTACTACCACGAATGCAGCTTCGAGCACTGCGGTTCCGACAGATACTGCGCGGCCTTCCAACACACCAGCTGCATCCGATACTCCCGCGCCACTCACCGCAACCATCAGTGCAGCAATTGCCCAGCAAACTCAAATGGTGGGAACGGCGTTCGCTCAAATGGGACCCATGGCGCACCTGTTCGGTTTTCTTATTTTTTTGTTCAAACCCAGTCGGTACGCCAGTTGAAAGCTGGCATGACATCCCGATCATGAAGGAGGCAACTACCGGACAGGAATTTCAACCTGACATCTATAGTTATAAAGCAACTGCAACTCTAAAGCAGGGGACCAACTTTTACAAAAGCGCATCCAATTCCCCGCATTGGTCTTGTTTTCCGACAGCTACCGGCTCCGGCGGGACCGGAAGTCAAGCCACTCATAGCGCCACCCTGCTTTGTGGATCGTTGACCATCATTATCACTTCCTTCGATAATGACTCGGATCATGTGCTTGTCGTCGTCAATAAGGCACCGTAACCAGATGCGTTCTTGCACGTATAGTTCCATAGTTCATGATTGACATGTAAAAGGAGAACCTATGTCACGCCTTACCAAATTTCTATCGTTAGCGGTCCTGATCCTGTTTGTGCTTGCCTGTAGTACTCTGACCCAGCCAATCAAGGATGTTCAGAACATCGCTGGCACGGCTGAATCGTTTGCTACAGCGATGCCTGTGGAGACACTCAAAGCATTGGCTTCGCAGATCCCGATCACTACTTTGGAAGCGCTTCCATCCGCTCTTCCCGATTTTCAGGGTTATTTGGATCCGCAAGGCACTCCCGTCTCTGAATGGAAAGGGATCCCGGTCATGTCGCAGGCAACGGCGGGACAGGAATTCGCACAGACAAACACCTATAGTTTCAAAGCGGATGCCACCGTCAAGGAAGTGGAGGATTTCTATAATACAGAACTTACCAAACTGGGTTGGTCTTCATTTCTCAACATGCCTGGCACTGACAGCGGCGGTGCCCAGATCTATCAAAAGGATAGTAGTGTCCTGACAGTCACGATCACGAAAGTGAATGAGTCCGTGGTTGTAATTTTAACCATGGCATAGATCAGAAGTTCTTCCACAAACCGGGACAGTCGCAAGGCTGTCCCTTTTGTTTAACAATGTGGGGAACATTTGCACAAACCTTACGTCAAAGCAGTGAAATAACTACTCACTGATTCCTCTCAACCATATAGGAGGGCTTATGACCTAACACGTCTTTTTTGCGAGCAGCGGGAACGCCGTCCCAATGTTCGTTTCATCGCGTCGAATCAAAACCAATAAAGGAGAAGAAGATGTTCACCAAACGCACTGCCCTGCTAACGGGCATCATATTCATCTTGCTGCTTACTGCCGCTTGCGGAGCGGCGGCTCAGGCAACGCAGGCCCCGCCCGTTCCGGAACAACCAGAATATGCTGCAACGGAGGCTCCTGCCGCGACCGAGGCACCCGCTCTCGGCCCTGTACCGGAGGCGCAGCAAGCCAATCCGAATTCTGCCCAGCCGAATGCACTCGTCCCGCCAGCGAACCGGGAACCGACTGATATGTTCTTCCAAAACTACGGGGTTAATCCATTGATCGATACGGAAGACGATCATCTCTCCACGTTTGCTCTCGATGTGGATACAGGCTCATATACGATCATGCGCAATTATTTGAGCAAAGGAAATTTGCCGCCCGAGGAATCTGTGCGCGTGGAGGAATATATCAACTTCTTCGACCAGGGATATGAAAATCCGCCTGCGCATCAAGCCTTTGGAATTTACGTGGATGGCGCACCTTCGCCCTTCACGCAGACGGAGCGTTATCAAATGTTGCGCGTCGGAATTCAAGGATACCAGGTCCCGGAATACGAGCGCAAGGACGCCGCACTCACATTTGTAATCGATGTTTCAGGTTCGATGTCGATGGATAATCGCCTCGAACTGGTCAAGCGCTCGCTCGAATTGCTCGTGGAACAATTACATTCTGCGGATACGGTAAGCATCGTTGTCTATGGGACAGAGGCCCGCGTCATTCTGGAACCGACAACGGGTTCCGCTAAAGGGACGATTCTCGAGGCGATCTACAGTCTGCAGCCCGAAGGCGTGACCAATGCTGAGGCGGGAATCCGATTGGGATATAAGATGGCGATGCGCGCTTACAACTCAGATGGAATCAACCGCGTGATCCTGTGCTCGGATGGGGTCGCCAACGTCGGACAGACCGGCCCCGATGAAATCCTTTCCGAAGTACGACACTATGTCGAAGAAGGCGTAACTCTCACGACCGTCGGTTTTGGCATGGACAATTACAACGATGTGTTGATGGAACAACTCGCCGATAATGGGAATGGCTTCTATTCCTACGTGGATGACATTCGTGAAGCGCGTCGTCTTTTCATTGACCAGATCACAGGGACACTTCAAACCATTGCCATGGATGCAAAGGTCCAGGTTGATTTCAATCCCGAAGTTGTGAAACGTTATCGCCTCGTTGGCTTTGAGAACCGTGCCATTGCCGACAGCGATTTTCGCGACAACAGCGTGGATGCGGGCGAGATCGGCGCGGGTCATTCAGTGACCGCGCTGTACGAAGTGAAGTTGTATCCTGAAGCACATGGAGATATCGCTACAGTTTTCATGCGCTGGCAGGACCCTGATAGCCGTCAGGTAGTTGAACTCTCAAAGGATTTTTACACAAGTGATCTTGCCGATGCATTCGAAGAAGCGAATCCTTATTTCCAAAGGTCAATTGTGGTCGCCGAATATGCCGAGATTTTGAAGAAAAGTTATTGGGCGGAGGGTAGTTCGCTCGCTCACGTATATCATGAAGCCGTGCGCATCAGCGAATTGCTGCCTCGCGATGACGATATGAACGACTTCATGGATTTGATCAAGGAAGCATACCACCTGACCGATTGAATAAAACAACAAGCGGAGTCAGGAAAACGACTCCGCTTGTTGTCTACCTGTGTACTTGTTTACATTTCTGCCTCAAAGACAATCCTTCCATCGAACATCGTCAGCGCAGCCTTAGCCTGGGTGATGTCTTCCGGGCTGAGTTCAAATAGATCGTGCGAGAATAATACCAGGTCCGCCAGATAGCCTTCCTTGACCAGTCCTTTTTCGTGTTCCTTGAATTCGGTGTAGGCTGCGTCGCGCGTGTAGCCAAGGATGCACTCTTCCAATGTCAAGCGCTGGTCAGGACACGACTCATCGTACTTCTTGCGGTTGAGCGCAACATTGATATTGAATATTGGGTCAAAGGGAGCCACTGTCCAGTCACTTCCCAATGCGAGAGTTGCACCTGCATCCTTCAAAGAACGCCAGGGAAACGCATACGGCCAGCGCTGCGGACCTGTGCGGTCCGTCCAGGTGATGTCATTTTCCCGGCTGAAGGGCGCGTGACTGGTCTGCATGGACGCAATCACGCCCAGTTCCTTGAAGCGCGGCATATCTGCGGGCTGACAAACTTCAATATGTTCCACGCGATGACGGCTGTCGCGCTTGCCATTCATCTTCTGAATGGCTTCATATCCGTTCAAAGCCTGGCGCACCGCGCCATCGCCGCAGCAATGGACCGCGATCTGCAGTCCCATTTTGTCGCACAAAGATGCCATCCGCGTGAAATGCTCCAGGGTAAAGATTGGTTCTGGCTTGGCTTCCGGATTATCGGCGTAGGGATGAACGTTGAACGCCGTATATGATTCCCACACTCCATCCATGAAGAACTTCACCGCGCCACCACGGACATAATCCATGCGAACTTTTGCCATCTCGCCAGCTTCTCGCAGCATCGACTCGGTTGCCTCAGGTTTGATGTGGTAGGGAACATAGACACGCAAGTTCATTTCGCCCGCGTCTTCGAGCGCGGCGTATGCCATGAGCTCTTGCATGTCGCCGTTCATATTGTGGACGCTGGTGATGCCCGTCTTGTTGAATTCCGTGATGGCGAGTTTTAACAGTTCACGCTTGCGATTTTCATCAGGAATTGGTATCAGATGAAAGACTGCATCCATGGCGTCGCCTTCACGCAGCTCGCCCGTGGCAAGTCCATTCTCATCGCGTACGATGATTCCGTTTGGCATTTCGCGTTTATCATCCAGGAGATTGTCTGCCATTTCGAGTGCCTTCGTATTTGCCCAGGCTGTATGCCCATCGAACGACTCGATGTAGATAGGGCGGTCTTTGATGATCTCGTCCAGTTCTTGTTTTGTAGAAATAATGTTATAGCGAATGCCTCGTCCAACGATCCATGGATTCGTTTTGTTTTGGTCAGCGAAACCAACCAATATTTTTCTCAAATCATCTTTTGTTTTCACTTCACGGAGTTGCACAGTGCCCATCCAAATGGCGCCCGAGAGCAAATGCACATGGGAATCAATGAAGCCTGCGGTGAGGGTGTGTCCCTTTCCATCGATCACGCGAGTGGATTTATCTTTGAATGATTCTGCGCCCTGATTTGTTCCCACGTAAACGAAACGATTTCCCTTAACTGCAACGGCTTCAGCGTGTGGATTCGACTCGTCGCTCGTGAATACCTTTGCGTTCAGAATTATGGTACTGGCGGTTTGCATATTGTTTTCCTTGGAATCTGTCAAGATGGATTCAAGGTGAATATACATAGATGAGCGTTCCAGGTCAAGCGAGGAGCCAAACCTGCGTAATGGCGAAAAAAATAGCGGTACTCCCGCATCGTTTATAATTCCTCTTCAGTGAAGACACAGATCATCACACTCGAATCACACGACGACCTCATCTCGGTGCGCGACCGAATGTCATGGGCGAAGACGCCGCGCATCCTGTTGGTCTGGCCCAAGTATGAAAAAGTGACCCTTCGGCAGGTGGATTTGAAAGTCCTTCAGAGACACGCATCCTCGCTGGGCGCACAATTGGGACTTGTCACGCGGGCGCGGCGAGTACGCGACGATGCAGAAGCTCTACATATTCCAGTGTTCGAGTCCACGGGGCAGGCGCAGCGCGTTGCCTGGCCCAGGCTGTCTCGTCGCAGGCGCTTTGCGTGGCACGCCCCTCGGAAGGACTTGCGCGACCAGCAGAAAGGACTGGCGGTGGGCCGCGAAGCGGGAACGTGGCGCGCCCATCCAGTTGTACGAATCTCAGCGTTCCTCATCGGTGTGTTCGCAGTGCTAACGCTCGTCGCTTTGTTCATCCCGCGCGCCCAGATTACATTGAATCCTATTTCGAAAACGCAGAGTCTTGTGTTGCCTGTGACCGCCAGCCCGTCGGTGGAGTCGGTTTTTATCACGGGCAGTATTCCAGCGCGTGAAAAGCGCGTCATCGTGGATGGAAAGCAAACGGTGATCGTGACAGGCGAAGCCGTGATTCCACAGTCGAAGGCGACGGGCTCCGTGGTGCTTCGCAATCTGACACAGCAGACGGTGAGTGTTCCCGCCGGTACGGCAGTGCAAAACTCGAATGGCATCCGTTTTGTGATGACGGCTGATGGTAAAGTGGACGCGGGCGTGGGCAAAACAGCAGAATTGCCGATTGAAGCGATCGATGGTGGTGTTGCAGGCAACGTTGAGGCGGAAACGATCAATGCGATTGAAGGCAGGCTCGGGCTTTCGCTTTCGGTCAGCAATCCTGAGGCCACAACGGGTGGTCGTGAACTTCCGTCCGTGCAGGCGAGCGATGCAGATCGTGGGCGTGCCAAAGACTTGTTGATGAAGACACTTGAAAAAGCTGCGAACAAAAAATTTGCAGATGAACTTGTGTCGGGCGATTTGCTTTTTGACAAAACAATGGCCGTTTCGCAGACTCTTTCGGAGGAATATGATCCGCCTGCTGGCGCGGCCGGCACGACGTTGACGTTGACCATGCAAGTGGAATTTTCTGCTCGATATGCGGACGCTTCAGACTTGACGGGGCTCGCATCCCTGGCGTTGAACGCTTCTCTGCCTTCGGGTTTTCGCGCGGCGTCTGTTTCCAATGCGGTGACTGTCAAGCCTGTGTCGAATCCAGTTCTGAATGAAGATGGTACCGCAAAATGGAAGATGCGCGCGGAACGCAAAATCGTTCAGCAGCTCAATCCGGCACAGGTAACGCAAATGGTCCAGGGTTTTGGCGTATGGAATGTTGAATCCCAGTTGAAAAAGAATCTTCCGCTGGCGAGCGCACCGAAGATTCAACTTTTTCCCTCCTGGTGGCCGTGGATGCCCATCGTGCCATTCCGCATTTCAGTGGTGACGGAATGAAAATTCTTGCCACAGAGTCTCAGAGACTCTGAGAAAACTATTTAAAGGATTCTCTGTGACGCAGTGTCTCCGTGGCTGTAGAGAGAAATTATGAGAATATTAGCAGTTGACCACGGCGAAAAAAGAATTGGTCTCGCACTCAGCGACCCGACCGCGACGATCGCAAGTCCTTTCAAGGTGATCGAACATGTCTCGCGCCTGATGGATGCGGCACAAGTGGCGAACCTGGCCCAGGAAAACGAAGTCCGTTTGATCGTGATCGGTCAATCCTTCGAAGAAGAGGGATTACCCAACCTTGCAGGTCGTCGCGCCGCGAAGTTTGCCGAAGCATTAAAGGAACAAACTCAAATCCCGGTCGTTTTATGGGATGAATCCTTCAGCACCCAGGACGCGCGTGCGTCACGCATTGAATTGGGTGTCTCGCGCAATAAACGTGCAGGACATCATGACTCGCTTGCGGCCGTTGTGATCTTGCAGTCGTATTTGGAATCAAAAAGATAATTCGGTGGTCGAGTGGGCGAAGCCTGTGTCGAGACTACCTGTGAGATGAAAACGAAGGATAATTGGAAACAGGTGGTCTCGGTACGCCCTCGACTTCCACTCAGGCTACTCGACCACCGAGAATGCTATAGCCCTCAATGAACAATCGAAAATCAAAAATCCTGACCAGATTCATCATCGTCATTTTTCTCCTCCTCACCTTATCTTGTATTCTCGTAACCGTGTTTTACATTCCATCTCAAGCCAGGTGGGTATATGGTGCACCGGCATCGTCTCTCTCGCTTTCGCAGCGTATTCAATATTCAGCGCTTCTGCTCTGGTACGATGGGACACTGACGAATCCTCTGAACCGAAATGGAACGGAACAGGCATTCACTGTTGAAGCCGGCGAATCCGTGGATTCAATTGCCGGCCATCTCGAGCTGGCTGGACTCATCCGCGATGCGGGAGCTTTTCGTTCCTATCTCATTTATTCCGGTTTGGACACAACCATTCAATCGGGCGAATATAAGCTCAGCGCGGCCATGTCTGCGATTGAGATCGCCCGCAAGTTGCAGGATGCGACTCCCGAGGATGTTACCTTCGTCATTTTGCCCGGCTGGCGGATGGAAGAGATCGCCGCTTCGCTCACAACTTCAGGCCTTTCATTTTCCCCGGACGAGTTCCTCACCGCTGCGCGGACTCCTCATCCCGACTTTGATTTTCTCGCGGACGTGCACACGACTGAAGGGTTTCTCTTCCCCGACTCTTATATTGTCCCACGCGGAGTGGCAGCCGGTGATTTTGTAGATGGATTGCTCCGCAATTTTGCGTTGCATTTGACGCCAGACATTACCAATGAATATAAACGAAGCGGATTATCTGTCTATCAAGCCGTGACGCTGGCATCGTTGGTGGAGAGAGAGGCGGTCCATGACGAGGAG
>JBGPNQ010000092.1:0-15823 GCA_041487615.1 Anaerolineae bacterium | reverse complement strand
GAAAAAAGGATCCCACAATAAAACCATCGGCGAGGGGCAAATATTCCTGAATGTTTTCAGCGGTCATCCCTGAACCGATGAGCAGGGGTAATTTGGTCGCGCGTTTCGCTTTTATCAAATCATCTTTATCAGGGTGGATACCTGTAAACTGACTGGTCACAATCACTCCGTCCACCAGAAAAAATTCGGCCTGCATAATTTCATCCTTTATGTCGAGGTCAATCGTCAGGGAATGGGAACCGTGTTTTTTCTTGACATCGGCGAACACTTTGATTTGTTCCGCCTGTAATTCCTTTCTTCTTCGTAGTATTTTCCCTGCCGAGCCGTTGATGATGCCGCTCCCGCCCACGTGGGCAAATACAAATGCCTCGACTCTCATGTAATCAAGATCCGCCTCCGCCGCGATTTCCAGGGACGTAATATTGGCAGCTTCCAGCATTTGAATTCCGATGGGTCCATCAAATCGTCCTCTTGCCTCCTGGACGATTTTTGTCATCAGAGCAATTCCTTTTTCATCCAGGGGAGGTTGAATGTATGGCAAATCATGATCGTTTTCAAAAATGATACTGTCGGCGCCTGCTTTCTTATAGACCTCAAGGTCTGCGAGCGCCTGGTCAATGACTTTTTGATCATCGCCGTCATACAGCGGTGACCCGGGGAGGGGCAGAACTGCGATCATGGCTGCCAGGAATTTCGGAGGAAGAGATCTTATGATTTTCATATTTCGTTCTCCAGGAAAATTATCTGGAACAATTGCCCGGGTACGCCGACCAAATCATCTGCAGCACGGATTTTCCCATGCGAGATCACCTGGACAAGCGAAACATCCCACCAGGGCAGAATATTACAACGTCTCCATCGTTATCCAGGCTGAGGAATATCCTATGACTCTCAACATATTTTTCTACCTTTCGCTCGCCGCCTGGAGGCTTGCGTCACTTATCGCTAATGAGGACGGTCCCTGGCTGAAATTCAAACGTGTTCGCCAACGTGCAGAGTGCCGGTGTAAAACATACAAGTTTTGTAACGAATTGGGCCTTTACGAACTGTTTTCATGCGAATGGTGTAATTCGATTTGGATTGGCGCAGGGCTCACTTTACTCTATCTTTGGGTTCGTACATCCATTCTCTACGTTGCCCTGCCTCTTGCTCTTTAGACGGTAGTAATCGTCATCAAGTATCTGGTACAACTGCTACAAACTGCGCAACAATTCCTCGATAACAGCAACAAGTCCCAGCAGTAGTATCGCGGCGATGATTGATCAGTCCACTGCCAACGGATGCCAAATCAAGGATGTTGGGCATCAGATTCCTTCGCGTTGACTCGCTTGTCGGACCTGATAGATTTTCACGATAGCGTGGCGATCAGGAATTCCAATCCACCCGCAGAGTAGGTTCGCGAAAGTCCCAATCAAACCTGTCGGATCCTTTCATAGCTCTTTCCTTATTTTCGTTTAAATATCACCAGATTATACCCGTCAGGATCACGGAGGATAAATTCACGGTTGCCCCATGGTTGATCTTTCGGTTTGGTGGCCAGCTTTAGTTTTTTCGCAAGAAGTTCCTTATGGAATTCATCCACATCATCGACACTAAGATACAGGAACACTCCAGTGCCCTTATTGGTCAAGTCCGCACCCTTCGTGAATTCGGCCCGTTCATCCTTCCCTGTGGCAAGGAAATCGATCCAAAACCAATTTGAGTAGACCGTGATATGGTTCGACTCTCTCTTCCTGATTTCGAAGCCCAGAGCCTCGTAAAATGCGCCGGTCTTGTCTAGATTTTTCACATAACAGGTAATTCCTGAAACGCTCTTGATCTTCATGTGAGATTCTCCTTTTCGTTAAATACCCAGCAGGCGAACAACCATCCGGTAGCGCGTTGACCTTCGCTTACCTGTCGTACGATGTCAGGAAAGACTCGCAATGACAAGATCACGGTTTACCTTTGAAAGCCTTATACAACACAAACGCGAGAAACGTCCACAGGTGGAGCTCAACTGCGGTCATGTACCTGCTCGTAGATCGCCAATGGTTGGACCAAACGCTAGAGTTTATACCCCATTAATGTACCTGCCAAAGCCATAAACTGCATCACAAAGAAGGGCGGCTGGGTGGATCGCTGCAATTCTTTATGCTTTACCCATAACATGGAAAGATAAACAAGCGACTTAAAGTCAGTAAAACCCTTGATCTTTCCGGAGCGTACCAGGCCGTGCAGCTCTCTCATCATTTCTTCAAAAGTCAACGCAGGTAGATGTGTGTCCTGCATTCGTAGCCACACATCGGTATTGTTTTTGAAGGTATGCGGCGTATTGGCGGGTATTTCTACTTTGTCACCTTGCTTTACTATGAATGTTTTATTACCTAGCACAAACTCCGCTTCTCCCTCCAGAACATCGTACGTTTCCTGCTGGCTGGGGTGGATATGACTGGGCGGCCCCGACTCTCGGGGACCGATTTCAGCGATCATGATTACCGTGTCATGTTGTTTGTCTACGGCCGATTTAACGACAATGGCTCTTGTTTTAAGGGTCGGTTCGAAGTCTAAAGTATCCATATGTCATCCTTTGAACAAACAAAAAGTATGTGATCATCATGCAGGCTTCTATGAGCCTGACCGCAATATACGCCTATTCTTTCTTTTTCACAAGATCTGATTGTGCCTGGAAATATTTTCTCTGGCGCAGACAGCATAGTAGTTCACATTTGAGCACTCGATGCAGGTATCGTATTAGTCCAGCGGAACGTAAGTGCTGCCAGAGATAACGGAGGCAGTTCGAACACGGCCTGCCCATTCACAAACTCCGGCGTGGCAAATGCCTGTGGGCTTATAGTCTTTGGTTGCTCCCAACTGTTGGCAGCTTCAGGAGCAGGACCAGTCAACAGCTCGCCATTTTCCAAAGCGACGATTTGCCCGTCGGCTAAATCCACCTCGACGCGAGCGACCTCATTCAGGCTGCGATTGGTTGCAAACACATGCAGTTTATCATCGCTTAAGATCGCGCTGCTGTCAACCATATAGGCCGTGCCGTATGACTGAGAGTCATATTCAGGTCCGTGGGTGGCAACCTGGAGCGAGGTGCCTTCCCGCCGGCGTGCATACATCTCAAAGGGGTAAAAGATCGTCTGCACCAACAGCTCATCGCCTCGGGTTTGTAACGGCGCAATTACGTTGACGATCTGCGCAATGTTGGCAATCTTCACCACATCCGCATGCCTGATAAAACTATTCAGGAATCCAGCGACCACCAGTGCATCTTCCAGGTTGTAGATCTCTTCGATCAGGTGCGGCGCAAACTTGCCCTCGCCGTCCATTTCCATGTTCTTGTACCAGACATTCCATTCATCGAAGCAGAGGTACGTGCGTGACTGGCTGCGGCTCTTGCCCTGGACAAAACGGCAGACAGTATCGATTTCCTCGATCTGCTTATCAATCGAATTGGTGACTGCCAGAAAATCCGCCGTATTGCCAGAGCGATTGCCCACGTAACGGTGCAGGCTGATGTAATCTGCCATCTCACCCATGTATTCCAGCACCTGGCGATCCCAATCCAGATAGGTTTTCATCTCATTTCCGCTGGAACCACAGACCACCAGTTCGAGGGATGGATCCACGCTCTTCATCATCTGGGCAGCTTGCCAGGCTCGTATTGCATAGTGTTCGGCCGGCACATGTCCCAGCTGCCAGAGACCATCCATTTCGTTGCCGAGACACCAGAGCTTAACGGCATGAGGCACCGAGCTCCCATTTTCCGAACGCAGATTTGCGTAATGGGTTCCCACTGGCGCATTGCAATATTCCACCCAGTTGCGCGCCTCTTCGGGCGTGCCGGTGCCCATGTTGACAGTTATCATCGGTGACCAGTTCAATTTGCGGCATAACCGAATATATTCTTCAGTGCCAAACTGATTGGTTTCGGTGGACTGCCAGGCCAGTTCGCGCACTATAGGACGCCCTGACTTGGGACCCAGCCCATCCATCCAGTGATAGCCGGAAGCAAAATTTCCGCCCGGATAGCGCATCACGGGCATCTGCAAACGACGCAGGGTAGACAACACATCCTGACGGAAGCCATCTTCGTCAGCGTGCGGACTCTCCGGTTCGTATACGCCCTGGTATACCGCCCGTCCCATGTGCTCCAGAAATCCGCCAAAAATACGTGGATCCACCCGGGCTACCTGGAACTGTGTATGCATCGTCAGTTTTGTTGTTTCCATTTTTCACTCCCTTTATTATTTGTTCCATTGTCCAATGCGTTGATCATCCCGAGTATAACGCCATCCAAGATGATCAGCACATTGTTATGCGTTGATACATGCTCATTTCATCCTGCGCATCTCAGGCAGGGGTTCGAAATCCGCAGTATGCGGGATCAAATGAAAGGTTTCCAATAGTTCGGATGTGGGGACGGCGGATTTGCGCGTGGCCAGGTTCAGCAGTCCGCCTTCCAAGTCAAGGCTGACCGCTTTTTTTCCATTGGATTTGAGTACGTCATGATGAACTCTCCAGCGTTCCCCCTGAGTTGAAAGTCCGGCCAGGGCAAAGGTAATGGTCACTGTTTCGCCCATGCGCACTTCTCGAAGAAATTGTGCATTGAGGCTCGAATAGAAGGGACTGATGCCAAGTTCCAGAAATCTCTCGGGCGGAAATCCATGTTCGGTAAAGAACTGGTAGCGCAAATCGCCGGCCGTATTGATGTAAGCCGCATAGTTCACATGGTTATTGGCATCCATATCTGAAAAGCGGATCTCGTACGTTTTGGAATATTCACTCAATTGACCACCTCACTCAATAAGGATTGAAGTAACACATCCGTGGCACAAGCAATACTTTCCTCGCAGATGAAAATATTATATTATGAATACTCTACATTTCCCTTCCCTCGTGGAGCACCTGTTCAGAGAGATTATCCGCCTTCGTTCAAATACACTATCAGGTCGATGTCGCCTGGTGAATAACCCATGCCTGTCAAGATTGCCGCCGCTTCTGTCTTGTGCTGTGTAGCATGGTTTACAAGATGTGCCATGGACTCCCATAGCTGCCTTTCATGTGGATACCCCTCGGTGGATACATACTTGACATTGCGGTAAAGCCCGTCCTCCGTCAAATTCGCCACGAATTCCATGAGTCTGGATTCCTCCGCGGCCCAGCGAGCCCGAAGAGATTCGAAGGTGGGAAACTCGTCGACGTTCCAACCGGGATTGTTCGGGCTTCCCTCCCAGCGCTGACGCCAGACCCACTCGGCGAACAAGGTATGGACGAGCGTTCCTCGCAGGCTGCCATGCGGGAATGGAGCAGGCGCTATGAATTGTTCCTGTGTTACATGGGACGCGGCCTCAAATATTCTTGCGTCTGACCAGGCGTTATATTTGTACAGAATCAGCATATCCTGTTTGTTCATGGAAATCTCCCAGGTTGCGAACCAATGCAGTTTGATGATATTCTATGAACATCCCGCCTTCCCGCCTACCCGATTCTTGCTCAATTCAAATATGCGATCCTGTTCTCGCAGGCCCGTCGCGGCGCGTTGACCTTCGCCTACCTCTCACACCTGCATCCGTTATTTACGGAATGCAGAACGGCGCGCACTTGTTGACGGCGTCCAGTTCAAAACTGAACTTATCATAGTGCTTATCGGACTGCCTGAGGAAGGCTCTCACCGTTGCGTCTGACTCCTCTGCGCGGTATGCCTGGAAAGCGCTTATCACCGCCCCCATATAGTCGATCAACTCATTTTTTGCCGTTTTCATGCAGGCAGGCACAGTCACCTCCTGCGTATCCATAAAGATCTGTTTCAAGGTGTTAACCGGGTGGTCAGGCGAGGTCCGAGACGCAGTGGCCGCGACCTGGTAGACACCATCATACGTTTTCAACTGAGTAACAAGGATGGTGGATGCCTCCTTCACGGCATCCACCTTGCAAGGGTCGATCACAAAAACCCACGTGTACATACCCGCGGCTGCAATGCTCAGTAAGACGAGGAGTGCACTCGCCAGCAATGGGAAGCGCTTTGCTTTTCGCGTTGTATCGTCTGTTTCAAGTAGCGCCGGAGTGTCCATGCGATCTGCCTTCTCCATCTCATTCGGTAGCATTGCGATCCACCGATCAGCATATTGTAGATCACAACCAGAATATAAGACCGATCCAAAATTTATTGCCCAATATCCCTTTATGGACCGCACACCTTACGGCAGTTCGCAGGGCGGAATGGAGCGGGCACTCCTACCGCGGTCCGAACTTTGGCGCAACCTGAAGCGGCTCCACCTGAAGTGTTTTCGCGCTGAGAGCCGTAGCAGGGCCGGCGCCGGTCAGCATATCCAACGCTACATTGTCAAATCGATTCTCGTCCATCGCTGTGTTGGTCGCACTGCCAAAGCTCGGATCATCCACCAGCAGCAATAATCCAAGATCGAGTCTTTTGAAGCGATTTTCAGAAACGGAAGTATCACTGCCGGAGAGAATGAGTCCGGTCGATCCGGTCCCTTCCTGCCGTGGCCCGTTCATCTGGTTGTCTGCAATCCGGCTGGTAAAGGCCAGGTTTGCAGCGACCCCGACGTTTGCGTTCTCGATCACATTATCGGCAATCTCCACATCGTGGGTGTAGAGCGTGACGATTCCAATGCCAGGTAATGGCGAAGTTGTCAGTGCATCGCGGATCTGATTGTCTTTGATCGTGCCGGTAACGCTGAACCCTGGTTCTGCAAAATTATAGCCGCCGAGAAATATCCCCCACTGATCGATCACATCATTCGCACCCTGCGCGATCACCACGTTATCAAGTACGCTCGCAGTCAGCGTCGATTCTGCCGGGCTATTGGGATCTGTTTCGGCGAAGACTGTAATGCCAACGCTGTTAAACTTGATGATCCGATTTCCCGCGATGACGATCGTCCGCGGGATTGCCATCTGGTTTGCCACAACGATCCCATTTCCCTGGTAACTGGGTTGCCCATCCAGCATGGGCAGCGTGGGCTCCCCAAAGCCAATGTTCCTGACCAAATTGTCACGGATCACGCCGCCTGCATTGACGAAGGTAATCCCGTCCAGGAATGGGTTCTCTGCCGCAGAGTTTACCCCATCCACCGTCAGATTGCGGAGTGTGACGTCAGCTCCTGAGACCAAAATGATCGGCCGCCCCTCAATGCCTCCCACGGCGGACAGGGTATCCTGCATACCGTGTGGCGCTTCGATGACAACGCCAGGTGAACCGATCAAAATGATGTCCTTGTCGATGATGCTGACCTGTTCAACATATCTCCCTGGTCGGATGCTGATGCGGTCGCCATCCTTTGCAGCATCCACTGCAGCCTGAATGGTGGAGAAGCATCTGCCTGCTCCTGTAGGATGAACGCAGTGTCCGGCGGCCTGAACGACAGAAGTTCCCAATGCCGTCATTGTGAGTAGTAGCAGGGTCACGAGCGCCAGTCGTCTGATAGTCATGATGAAATCCTCGCTTTTGGTTGGGATGTATGTCAGTGAACTGACTTGTCCTCTTGATTATAGTGGATGGATGAAGCCAGGGAAATTGTAATCAAAGGGTAAATGTTTTCAGTTATGCAAACGGGGATGTCTGGCGTCAGGGATTCATATCTTGAAAATATATTTATTCGCGATAAAACCATTTTTACTGGACACGAATTAATACATTCTTAAAACGACACATGTCCCTGCTCACATGTACAACGCGTCGTTGTACGCTAATTCCTGGAAATAGGTTTTAGATCCAGAGACATGACATCAAACGTAATCCCGCGTTCAGTGCGATTTTGAAGCGTCTTGAAGCCTCGTTTTAGATATAAACCCTGGGCATCAGTTGTCTCCAAAACAATTTTCTTACAACCCTCCATCTGGGCAATCTCGATCAGCTTATCAAGTACAACTAAACCATAGCCTCTCCCCCGATATTTCATTTTCACAGCCATTGATGCAATACGAAATATTCTACCGTCAGGTTCGTGGGACCTTAAGGGACTCTCGTCCAGAGCTGGCTCGTGTTCATTCAACCATTTCTCCGAACAGCCGTAGGCAGCAATTTCATTATCTGCCACCAGAATAATAAAACCATTCGGGAATGCCGTCAGTCGGAGCTGAAACGTTTCCGGCTTTTCAGCGGTTCTATAAGCGGAGAAAGCCTCGCCATCGATTTCTGCAACTGCAGAAATATCCTGATCTCTGGCATTTCTAACAAGTATCCTGCTATTATCGGACATGGACTGATTCCTCTCGATCTTTCTTAGTTTTCACAATTTCGTCTGCAATGAACCCCTATCTGATACGGATGAGTCTCACCCACTTCGCGTTGACATCCAAACTCTCAACCTTCCAGCCGGCATTGGACCATGCGCGCGGATTAAGATGGTTTCCCTCTTTCTCATGATCCCACCATCGCCGGTCTTCGTACGCAGACGATGGCAGTTTGTTATTCAATATTCTTTCAATTTGTTCAAAGCCAAGTGTAATCTCTCTTTGACTTTCAGAAAGGTCGCGCAAGTATTTTTCAAGCGGAGTATATTTGCCAGCCATACCTCTTCCTTTCTTGTAACAGGGGATTGCTTCTCGCACCGTTCTGCTTTCGGCGGGGCAATGGCATCACGACTGCGAGAGTGCTGATTCCAGATCGGACAAAATATCGTCCGCGGATTCAATACCCGCAGACAAGCGCACCAGCCCATCGGGAATCCCGACCCGGGCCCGTTCCTCTACGGTAAGACTTCGGTGTGAGGAGGTGGCTGGATGCAATACAAGTGAGTATACATCGCCGAGCGTGGTGGCGGGCAGGCAAATCGTCAGGGACTCCATGAAGCGATAGACCTGGGCTTTATCGGCACCATCGATTTCAAAGGAAAGCATGCCGCCGCAGCCTCGCTCTCCAAATAAACTCTTTGCCAGTGCGTATTGAGGGTGATCTGGGAGCCCGGGGTAATAAACTTTTTTAATGCGCGGATGTTTCGTAAGCCATTCAGCGACTTGTTGCGCGTTTTGACATTGCTGTTTCATGCGCAGCGGCAGGGTCTTTAGGCCGCGCAAAGCCAGCCACGCTTCAAACGGACCGAGCACACCACCGACGAGTTTATTCAACTCGAAAAGTTTACTTTTGTTCCCTTTGGAGGTCGCGACCACGCCCGCCAATACATCCCCGTGACCTGAGAGATATTTCGTGGCACTATGGATAACGAAGTCGGCGCCGTGCCTGAAGGGGTTGAGCAGATAGGGGGATGCAAAAGTATTATCCACCAACAGTGACGCGCCATGGCGATGGGCAAGACTTGCCAGAGTTGGAATATCGGCTACCTTCAGCAGAGGATTGGAGATTGATTCCACGTACAGCACCACCGCCCCCGTTTCTTTCAGGGCGGTCTCAACCTCAGGATGGTCAGAGACGTTTACCATACGGATATTGACATCCAGGCTTTTGAACAAGGAACGTAAAAGGGAAAAGGTGGCACCGTAGACATCCAGTGCGGCAACAACCGAGCTGCCCGCTTTCGCGCCTGCCGCCAACAGCGACGCATGAATGGCAGCCATTCCGGAGCCGTACGCCTGGGCGGCTTCGGCCAGCTCCAGATCGGCAACTGCAGTCTCAAAGGCTTCCACGGTGGGGTTTGAATAACGCAGATAGACCTGACCCCGTTTGGCACCCGCGAAGACAGCATCCAGATCGTCCATGCTTTCATAGAGGTATCCGACGGTAGGCCAGATGGGCGTGGCTACAGGCGTGTAATCGGCAGGCGGCACGCGTTCACCGGCATGAACTGCCCGGGTTTGAAATGACTTGGAGGATAGGTTTTTCATCGCTGGATCATCTTTCTGCTTCCGCTCATCGCGAGGCTCAAACGGCGAGTTCCTACCCCCTTAGCGGGTTGTAGGCGCTTCGAAAAGGAGCGTCCGGTCAGATGCAGGGTAGGTTGTACTGGCGATTTGGAAAGCTCTTATGTTGTAAAAACATTTGTATTTAACTTCATCACTTTTTGCGGGCGTACGGAGTTTATTGCGATTCGGCTGTCAGGACCCACGCCTCGACCGAAACCTGTTTGCCTTTAAGTGATAATGTGCGCAACTCATGACCTTCTAAAGAAAGGCCCGAGGCGAGCTGGGCATTGCGGCTGACGAGGATTTCGCCCGCGTCAGCTTGAGAGCAAAGACGCGCGGCAGTATTGACGGCATCGCCGAGAATGGTAATGTCGGTGCGCCCTCCTTCCATTTTCATCGACCCAATGTAGGCCAGGCCAGTATTAATCCCGACGCCAACGGAAATCCACGGCGTGTGGCCTTTCGTGTGCCCAGTAGAGCGCAGGATTCCTTTGCCAGCTTCAAGCGCGGCTTGGGCGTGATTCGGTCTGGAAAAGGCCGGGACGAAGAAGGCGGTAAGTCCATCCCCGATGAATTTTTCGATGAGCGCATTGCTGGAATAGAGCGGTCTGGTGGCGGCATTGTAGAAGCGGCGGATCAAGTGGCTGTATTCGAGGTTCCCTTTTTTTTCTGCCAGAAGGGTCGAGCCGCGTATATCTGCAAACAGGATCGAGACCTCCATTTCCACGCCGCCCAGGAAGCGCTCTGCAAATCTTTCGCAGTAATTGCACATGTGCGGATTCAACTGCGAGGGCTTTACATCAAGCAATCGTTTGGAGAGAAACCCGCCGATGCCGTTGAACGGAATGTAGCAGATTTGGCAACGCGGCGCGGCTGGCAGGACCCGAAAGAAAGGGCGGAAGAACGGATACTCGAACCAAGCCTGATGCATACCCTTTGGCAATCGGCCTGTCGTCAGGTAGGTGCGCCACGCCTGGGTAGCGAGCTCATCATGATTGTGATCCTCGTATGAAATCTCATCCATGAAAAAAGTATAGCATAGTTAGAGGCGCTGAGTCGCCGGCGCTGCTCGAAGACTAAGAGTGCCTGGACCTTCGCCTTCATGTGATCGTGACCTCGGCGTCCTACTTATTGAACCATAACCCGCTCACTTGATGCGGCTCAACGACGCGAAATACCACACGGACCGTTACCGCTTCGTCCTTATCGAATTTAGCATCATAGATCACAACATAGAAGTCGCCCAGTCTTACAACGCTATTCACTTCGCGCGAAACATAGAGACCCAATTTGGAGTCGCGGTCTTTTTTCAACTTATCAAATTCAGCCTGGGTCATGGCGTTCAACATATCCTGATCAAAATCATTGGAGAATGCCCGATAATCGTTCGTGTTCATGCCGGCCAGCAGGTTATCCGTTTTGACTTCACTGAAAGCAAGGACGGCATCCTTATCCCCGCCCGAGAGAGTTGTCCCTTGCGATCCACCACCACACCCCGCCAAAAAGCTGACCAACAACACAGCCAGTACAAGAACATGGGTTTTTCTCATTCGATTTTCCTTTCTTCCAACGCATGAATCATGATGAATATAAGGCCGTCCATGTTATTCATCACACTGTTCTTCCAGAAGGGGATCACTTTGTAGTCCTACGGTTCGAAGTAGGTGCCACGTACTATGTCAGGGTACTATGTCAGGCTGTGCGTGGACTCCCCATGACTTTCAGCCGAACATGTCGCTTTGAATAAAACCGCGCCCAAAAAGGCGCGGTTCAGTTATACACCACAGATTGTGGCCGTGCCAGAATATTCAGCCGCTATCGCTGTCTCTGATCAGTTCCATGAACGCTTCGACGCCAGCCGCGCTTGGACGCTATCGAGATACGCCACGATGCGCGCTGCCGAAGGGTCGAGTGATTTCTCTGTTTTTCGTTTCATTCCAACTTTCCATTCACCTTCCCCTAAATCCGCACTTTGGATTTGGGGGAAGGACGAGCGCCGCACTGAGCCTGTCGAAGTGATGGGGGTCACAACTCCCCTTAAACGCCCCTCCCTACGGTCGCAGCATGGACGGTATCCCACTCGCTTCGCTCGGGGACGATGACAACGCATCCAATTCCTCTTGCGTTTGGGTCTGTAATATCACCCCCTTGTGGGGCTCCCACAGCGCGTTGGCCTTCAATCGCTACTCATTGCTATTAAAGGTGATCCAATGATACTTCCAAGTGCCGTCCGGCTGCCGGCGATAGATGAACAGCCACTTGCCTGTCTCTTCCACCTGCCTGCCATCTTGATTTTGTACCAATGTGTCGACGCCGCGTGCAAAGGCATACTCTCCGGATATGAGTACCTCTTCTGCGTTGAGCCTCACTTTCGCTCCGGCATTCCAAACCTCAGCGAAATCCTGCCGATAGGCCGCTTCCAGCGCGGGGCGACCCACTGTGGCGGGACCACCCTGCGGCATTCGGACACAGTCCTCGGTGAATAGAGCAGCCAAACCAGCCGGGTCGTGATTTTCAAAGTCTTCTTCCCACTGTCGGTGGAGTGCCTGGATGGCTGCTTTCGCGCTCTCGATATCTGCTTCTTTAGCGGACATGTCGACAAATTTCCTTTCCGTTCAATCTAAAACTAACTCCCGCAGGGACGCCGTTTGCGTGTCACACCTGCACTTGCGCCAGGTGCAAGTGTTGAGAGCGCACGTTGCGAAGCAATCCCCAAAGCGGACGATGTCTCCTCGTCGAGTGGGCGATTGCTTCGACGGGAAATCACCGTCTAGCAACGACATAATCACGGTTCTCCCTTGAAAGCCTTTTCTAAAACACTCGGCAGCAGCGCCCGCTTTTTGTGCGGACGCTGCTCCTCCCCATTCGCGGACTGTGGTTTCGATACGCCCTTCGAAGAACACTCAGGGCTACTCAACCAGCACTTTCGCAGCGCGTTGATCATCGACCTGCTTGCGCTGGCGGTCGTCTGCCCGCTAGTGCGTTATATCAGGCCCGTACATGGCAGTCGATTAAAGAGTCACGTTAGGCGTTTTAGGCCTTCTAAAGATGAACTTGATCCCACTCGCCGGAACCGACTCGCCTCCGTTGCCCTTCAGGATGATCTGCCCTCGTGCGTTGATCTCGGCTGTGATTTCGAGTTCCACAAATTGAAACATTGAAACCGTATTCGGAATATTGTCCAGCACCGCATCCATCTGCGACAAAAAGATATTCATGTTTTCACTGAATGCATTCACGGTCACCTTGGCCGGCGGTTTCGTGGCACGAGGATTATTGATCGGCTGAGTATTACTGATGGACTCAGCAGAAACCAAAAAGAAATTGCTCTCCGCTTTCGTTTTCTCATCCATGGTTTTCTCCTTGAATTATTGCCCCTCGCGGGCCCGAAAGATGAGCAGCCATTGCGGGAAATCCACAGTTTATGTTCTTCTTCACAATGACGCCTTTTATCATTTTCCAAACTATCTCTATCATTGCATCAAAATCGGGCATGATTACCTCACAGTTCTCTCTTAAACGCCCACTCCCTGCGCTCGGGGACGATGTCAGCGTCCGCCGAAGAGTTAAGTACTTTCATTCTACTTGCTTTGCTTATCTGTCTTACGGAATCGGCGACTGGACGGTGATGGTCGGATCATATTCAATCAGGATCGTCCTCGTGGCTACCGGCAAGTCCACGGTCGTTTTGTAGATGCGCTGGTCGGCTCCGATCCACCAGCGATAGGTAAATGTCTCACCTTTCGATTCGTAAAGGGTCGTCGGGATGCCGTTCACATCTTCCGAACCGACAACTTCAAAGAGCATTTCATCAGCACCGCTTCCCGCCGACATTGCTGCGAAATCCGTGGCAAAAATCTCGGCGAGCTTCGCGGGATCGATCGCACCCTTATTGGCAAGCTGCACCAGTGGACTATCGGGCGCCACCTCCGCCCACTGTCCATCGACGAGTCCATACGTCTCAGCCGGACTGCCAGTGATCTTCAAATAGAGCAGCGAGTCTATCAGAATGGACTCGATGGTGATCGTTTCGGTGCCAACAGTTTGCACAGACTGGTTATAACCGCGCGTGCTCGATTGCGCCTCTGTCAGCGTCGTGGAAGTTTGTTGCGTTGCCTTCACCAGAACACTTTGCTGCATGCGCCAGGGATACGTGGAAAACGACGAGCGTACGATTTGCAGGACTTCCGCCTCGCTCAAATCACTGGCGACTGGCGTATTGTCAGCCTGAACGCCCCCTGTGGCGGTTGGATTTTGGATCACCGGCGCGGCAGTGGTGCCAGTCAGATCTACGGCAGGCGCATTCACAGTGGAATCCTGCGTAGGTGAACTGGGACCGCCCCCTATCGGGGACGCTTCGCGGCACGCAAAGATCGTCAATGGGAGGAAGAGCAGGACGATGAAAGTCAACCAGGATCCGATTTTCATTTCAACTCTCCACTCGTAAGCAGAATACGGTTAATTTCAAAGATGGACATTCCGAAAGCAGTATATACCAGCGCGGAATCACTAACAAGTGGAAAATAAATGCCAATCCTCCGATCTGTTCAAAACCAAGCGTCACTTCTCTTTGACTGGTGGGAAGCGCACGCAAGTAATTCTCAAGCGGAGTATATTTGCCAGCCATAACTATTCCTCTCTTTACAACTCTCTCTTGAACGCCCCTCCCGATGGTCGCAGCACGGATACCATCCCCTTGCGGGACGGTATCCCACTCGCTACGTTCGGGGACGATGATAAGGCGTCTAATTCCTCTTGCGTTTCGGACTGTAATATCACCCCCATGTGGGGCTCCCGCTGCGATATCATCCCCTTGTGGGACGTCAGCCGCGCTTGTCGAATATTTTCTTTACGCATTTTTCTTATCCAGTGTAGATGCAACCGCAATGTGGAAACTGTTTCCTTGGTCGGTTACTTTGTATTCCATAATCATTCTTGTAACGTTAGGAAATAATTTTCTTTTTCTTTCCATAAGTTCCGTAACCAAAGCCAGTGTGTCAAAACGGTCCTCCATCCTTCCCGGGATGACATCCACCATTTTACCAAGCGCCTCATTCCTTTGGGTTTCAGGCAAAACAGATGTATTCCACGCAATGCACGCAAAAGTAACAAGATTATTGAAGGAATTGTAGTCAGGTGCGTCGTCTTTGTATGGCTCGATCAATTGAGATATTGCATCCGACATGCTAATTTCCCCTTTTGGGTTAAACAGGAATTTCTTTATCTTTCCTTTCGAAATTACATTGTCAGCCAAGCCTTCTAGAATGGGACTGACACCTTTCTTTTTTCTTTTTCTTGGCATCACAACTCTCCCTTGAACGCCCTACCCGGCATGGATGGTATCCCGCTCGCTTCGCTTCGGGTACGATGACAACGCGTCCAATTCTTCTTGCATTTGGGATTGCTCACTCACCAGATTGTTCATACGTCCCCTCGGTCGGCAGGGACGTAAGGTATCAGACCTTTCTCGAATGCTATGACCTGCGCTTCACGCGGCATATTACGAATATCCACCATATAACCATTGACCATCAATATCCAAATCATGGGATTGTCATCCACGCGGCTAGGCAATGTCCAATCGGGGTGCATCTGGAAAACATCGAGCATGTCGCGGATTTTTTGTGCGCGCCCACTGGCAGTCTGTTGGGACACGCCAAGTTTCTTGCAGAGTTCATGGGCTCGTAAATATGGAGTTCGTGACTTGTCAAATAGAAAATTGACTTGACCAAGCGTGTATAGAATTCCTGCCGCCCATGATTTCGCCTGCCCATTGACCAACGGGGATGGGCGCTTGCGTGCCAGGGTCGCCGCCATCTTGCGCGCCATGCCCGCGTATTCCTCGTTGAGATGCTCTTTACAGAAAGCGTCGCTGGTCGCGGTGATTTCATCATACCGCACCTGCATGGATTCAGGCACTTTCAGGGAATTAGTTTTCATAGTTCTTCCTTAAACGCCCCTCCCAATGGTCGCAGCACGGACGGCAAAAACCAACACCCTCCTGCCTTCG
>JBGPNQ010000091.1:0-15864 GCA_041487615.1 Anaerolineae bacterium | reverse complement strand
TTCAACCAGCTTCGCGCTGCCGACCCGTCCAACGGACTCAGTGAGGAGGAAGTCCGCCGTGGTGTTAATGACGGTACTTACAAATCACCGCATCTGAAATTAGTGAATCTTTCCAAGGAAACCAGGATGACATTCGAACTTAGTGGATTCGACATGTTCATCGAAACGTTTGATTCCCGGGATGCCGCTCTCGCATCCTTCCAGCCTGTGGGCTGATATCATTTCCCCAGTATTAAACTATCAAGGAGGACACCATGGATCTAGGCGCCATTCTCGATGTTTCAATTGGCATCATATTTGTTTGGATTGTGCTGAGCCTGACAACCATCCAAATCCAGGAATGGGTCAGTACGCGTCTCGATAAGCGGGCACAGGATATGGAAGCTGCCATCGAGGAAATGCTGGCCAACGAGAATCTCAAAGCGCAGTTCTACGATCACCCGGTGATTAGGGGTCTGACGGCAAAAAAACGCCAGGAGCCTTCCCGGCTGGCCAACTGGTTCAATGGCCTTCCTCTTGTTCGCCGCTTCGTGAAGGAAAAGAAAAAACTGCCCTCTTATATCCCGAAGCAGCAGTTTGCTCTGGCCCTATTTGATATTGCAATGACGGCTGGAACGGAGTCTTCGCTCATTCAGCAGAAATTTCTGAAGATTCGAAACGATCTTCAAAATGAGCAAAAAATGTCTCGCAAGGACGCTGTGATCGTGGAGCTCAACCTGCTCATCGATTTTGCTCGCAGCGCCGCGTCTACGGAGGCCGGCACAGCGCTTACGAATAGTAGTCTCACGGTAGTGCATCAGGAAGTTCAACGTTTTTTGACGAAGCATCCGCAATTCAAGCCGCTCATCGATAAGGCATTGGAAGAAGCCAGCCTGCACAAGAAAGATATCGACAAGCTTCTTAAAAATGAGAATGCGCCGAAAGGCAATGACTCACTGGCCAATTTACGGCGCGGCATTTCTGCACTTAGTGTGGTCAGCCCGGGGGTAAATCAGACCCTTAACGCACTGCTGCTGAATGTAGAGGATTATGTCACCACAGGGGAAACCCATCTTGCCAAAGCCCGCCAAAACGTTGAAAAATGGTTTGATGATTCCATGGACCGCGTCAGCGGTGTGTTCAAACGATATTCGCAATGGATGGCTCTGATCATCGGATTTATCGTGGCACTGGTACTCAATGTAGATTCGATCAACCTCACCCTATATCTATGGCGCGACCCGTCGGTTCGCCAAATCCTGGCGGCACAAGCATCCAAGTTCGAGCTGCCGCAACAGGATTTTCAGAATGATCCCAAGCAGGCGATGCAGAATTTCAGAGATCAATTCGTTGGACTCGATCTGCCAATCGGCTGGGGAATTAATGCTAGCCAGGGAGCAGCCTATACAGACACGAAATGTCAGTTGTTTCCCGGGGCAGGTCAGGCATTTGGGATTCCGGTATTTGGCAGCACAAAATGTATTGCCCCACCGCAGTCGAACAATCAGACAAATATCCTGCTCAAGCTCATCGGAATTTTCATCACTGCGCTGGCTGCCAGACAAGGCGCTCCATTCTGGTTTGACGTGCTAAAGCGACTTGTCAATTTACGGGGTACGGGTGCCAACCCCACAGAAAAAGAAGCAAAGTAGTTCACAAATTTGTTTGACAAAGGGCTGTGATGAACAGCCCTTTTTTGGTCGATGTGCAGCCTTTAAACAACAAATCTCTTTTATAATCATATTATGACTGATGACCTTTTTGAGCACGCCTTGCAGGAACGCATGAAACAGGAAGCGCCGCTGGCCGCGCGCATGCGTCCGCGCTCGCTGGATGAATATATTGGGCAGGAGCATATCGTCGGCGAAGGGAAGCTCCTTCGCCGCGCCATCGAGGCGGATCGACTCTTTTCGTCCATTATTTTATGGGGACCTCCCGGAACTGGCAAAACAACACTCGCCCAGGTGATTGCAAATACAACCAAGAGTCACTTCGTTACTATCTCTGCCATCCTGGCCGGCAAAGCCGACCTGCGTGTCATTATCGATGAGGCGCTCGAAAGTAGACGATTACATAATATCCGCACAATCCTTTTTGTAGACGAGGTCCATCGCTGGAACAAAGCCCAGCAGGATGCGCTTCTTTCGCAAGTTGAAAATGGAACTTTCACTCTCATCGGCGCGACGACCGAGAATCCATATTTTGAAGTCATCAAGGCGTTGATCTCGCGCTCGCGCGTCTTCCAATTGCGGAATTTGAATCAGGAGGAGACTGGGATACTTATCGACCGCGCCCTCACGGATAAGGAACGCGGCTATGGCAACAAGCCTATCCTTCTGGAGCCCGATGCGCGCACCCATTTAATTGACGTTGCTTCCGGTGACGCGCGTAACGCCCTCAATGCCATTGAACTCGCTGTTGAATCGACCCCGCCTGATAAAAAGGGAGTGATTCAGATTACGCTGGATGTCGCACAGGAGTCCATTCAGCGGCGCGCAGTGCTGTATGACAAAGACGGCGATGCACACTACGACACAATCTCGGCATTCATCAAATCGGTGCGCGGTTCAGACCCGGATGCTGCTTTGTACTGGCTCGCTAAAATGATCTATGCCGGTGAAGACCCGAAATTCATCATCCGGCGCTTGATCATTCTTGCCGGTGAAGACATTGGTCTCGCCGACCCAATGGGACTCGTAGTGGCAGCTTCAGCCGCTCATGCCTTCGACTACATTGGCTTGCCCGAAGGTATTTACCCCATGGTCGAAGCGACGCTTTATCTCGCTACGGCGCCCAAGTCCAACAGCGCGGGTGCGTACTTCAAGGCAATGAAAAAGATCGAAGATGAGGGACAGGTCTCCGTGCCCCGACACCTCATGGATGGCAACCGCGACGCGGCCGCGCTGGGACATGGCAAGGATTACGTCTATCCTCACGAGCAGGAAGGTCATTTCACCCCACAGCAATATCTACCGAAGCGATTATTGGGAACGTATTTTTATTCTCCATCCCAGGAGGGATACGAATCACAAGTCACAGCCCGCCTTGACATGTGGCGGGAAGCCCAGCGCAAGGCGCTCGGAATTACGAAGGTGGAGAACGTCCCGGCGATGAGCGAAGAACAGATTCAGGAAATGAAGAGAAAAATAAAATAATATGCCGCTATTACTCCTTATCCGTCACGGTGAAAATGATTTTGTGAAAACCGGCAAACTGCCCGGTCAAAGCCCAGGGATACACCTCAATGAACGCGGACAGAAGCAAGCGCAGGCGTTGGCAGAAGCGTTGACGCAGGTCCCGATCAAAGCCATCTATTCAAGTCCGCTCGAACGGGCGATGGAATCCGCCCAGCCGATCGCCACGTCCCATAAATTACAGATCACTCAAGAACCCCGGTTGATGGATGCAAATGTCGGACACTGGCAGGGAAAATCGCTGAAGGTTTTACGCCTCACGAATGCCTGGAAAGTCGTGCAGCACTCCCCTTCGCGTTTTGCATTTCCTGAGGGAGAGTCCTTCATCGATGTGCAAACCCGTATTGCGGATTCACTCGAATCCATCGTCAAAAAACATAACAAACCAAAAGATATTATCGTTGTTGTCTTTCACGCAGATCCGATCAAGCTCGCTGTTTCACATTTTCTCGGACTGCCACTCGACCATTTTCAGCGCCTCAGCTGCGATACAGGTTCCCTAAGCGCGCTGTACGTGGGTGAGATGGGTGCAAACCTGGTCAAATTGAATCAACGGCCGCCATTCGATTTCCTGGCCGAGGCGAAGAAACAAAAGTAATTCCTGGTGGTATTTCAGATAGAAGAAACTAAGAGTATAAAAGTATGCTTCCCTCAGGCACGGTGACGTTTCTGTTTACGGACATTGAAGGCAGTACGCGCTTATGGCAGGAACAGCCGGAAGCGATGGCAATCGCACATGCGCGGCATGATGAGATCTTGCGAAATGCGATTGAATCCAATCACGGTTATATCTTTCAAATCGTCGGCGACTCATTCAGTGCCGCGTTCCATAATGCAATAGATGGATTGCGCGCCGTGTTGGCGGCACAACGCGGGCTCCATCCGCAGCCGGCCGCAGATATCCCCCCTACAGTGACGATGTCTGAGACTTCAGAGATCCTGACCGTACGCGTCCGTATGGGACTACATACAGGCACAGCCCAGGTATTACCGGATGGCCAATATGAAGGCTATGCCGCGCTCGCATCCACACAACGCGTGATGTCCGCTGCACATGGCGGACAAACTCTGCTGACGCAAACCACACATGACCTGTTGCAGAATGCTTTGCCCAGCGATGTCAGCTTGCACGATATGGGTGAGCATCGCCTGAAAGATTTGCGAGCGCCATTGCGACTCTATCAAATCAACGCGCCGGACCTGCCGCACAAATTTCCCCTCATCAAATCACTCGATACAAAGCCGAATAACCTTCCCGCTCAACTGACATCTTTCGTCGGACGCGAAAAAGAAATCGCTGAGATCAAAGCTTCCCTCAATTCATCGCGCCTTGTGACTCTCACAGGTTCAGGTGGCACTGGCAAAACCCGACTTTCGATTGAAGTTGGCACGGAATTACTTCCTGCTTTTGCGAATGGCGTTTGGCTCATCGAACTGGCACCGCTCTCTGACCCCGCGCAAATTCTTCCTGCGCTTGCCCAAGCTTTTGGATTGCAGGAACTGCCCTTCAATCCGTTGGCGAATCTGGTCACAGATTACCTGCGCGATAAAAAGCTCCTGCTCCTTCTCGATAACTGCGAGCATCTCATCGCCGCCTGTGCGCGTCTTGCCAACGACCTCCTGCATCAATGCACTGGCCTCAAGATCCTTGCCAGCAGTCGTGAAGCCCTGGGCATCGCGGGTGAAGCTGCCTATCGAACACCTTCGCTTGTGGAGTCCGAATCGACGCGCCTTTTTGCAGATCGCGCCCGCGTCGCGAATTCTAATTTCCGTTTCACAGACACGAATGCTTCTGCCGTCGCCAAAATCTGTTCCCGGCTCGACGGCATTCCCCTTGCGATTGAACTGGCCGCGGCGCGCACAAAGTTGCTCTCCACCGACCAGATCGCAGCGCGTCTCGATGACCTCTTCCGCCTGCTTGTGGGTGGCAGTCGCACCGCCTTGCCGCGTCAACAAACGTTGCGAGCGCTGATCGATTGGAGTTATGACTTACTCTCCCAGGAAGAAAAAGGACTTTTGCGAGTCGCATCGGTCTTTGTTGGCGGCTGGACATTGGACGCGCTCGAAGCGGTATCAGAGGACCCAAATACCATTGAACATCTTGAAGGACTCATCAACAAGTCGCTGATCGTGACCGAAGAACGCGGCAGCGAAATGCGCTATTTCCTGCTGGAGACGATCAGACAATACGCCAGGGAAAAGCTATTCGAAGCGAAGCAATCCTCGGCGGCGCGTGACCTGCACTTCGTTTATTTTGTTGAACTCTCGGAGACATTGTGGGAATCCTTCCGCTCTGAGAAGCTCCTGCCGATGGTCAGAAGGGCCAATGACGAAATTGAGAATCTGCGCGCGGCGTTGGAATGGGGATCGGAAAAACATATCGAAGAGAACCTCCGTTTAGCGGCAAATTTTTGCACTGTCTCCAGCCTGATTGGTATCAATCGTGAGGGCGTTGAACGGGTGGGACGCGCCATTGAACTCGCCAAAGCATTGCCGCCCGTGGAAGGAGATGCCAACATTCACAGAAATAAATTAATTGCCAAGGCACTCTACGTGCAGGGTATGGTCGGCATTGGTGTCGGGAATATGCCGCTGGCGTTGCAGGTTTTGAAGGAAGCCATCGCCATTTCACGCGTAACTGGGGATAAGAGGATGTTAGGCTACAGCCTGGAAATGTACTACACGGCGACCGCTTTTGCTTATATGCCCGATCGGGATGAAGCCGCGCTGGAAGGGTTTCACATATTCAGCCAGGAGATCGAGGATAGCTTTGGCTTGGGGATGGGATACATGAACATGTCAAGGCTTGCCGCAGCGAAGGGAAATGACGGTGAGAAGGAAATGTATCTTGAAAAGCTCAGGGAACGGATTCAGGACGCGCCCGAGTCGTATCAAGTCGCCATGTTCCATCTCGGCATGGGCATGGACGAAAGCGTGCGGGGTAACTACGCAACGGCAAAAAGAATCTTTGAAGATGGCAGGAAGATATTCAAGCGCATCGGCAGCATCAATTTTCAGCTGGTCATGCAGAGTGAGCTCGGTCATGTTGAGCGGCATACAGGCAATCTGAGTCAGGCGAATGCAATTTATCAGGAAACCATCAAAGGCTGGCAGGAGATAGGCAATCGCGCCGCCATCGCACACCAACTGGAATGTTTCGGTCTTCTCGCCATATCAGACGAAGAGCCTCAGCGCGCCATCAAACTATTTAGCGCGGCGGAAGCCTTGCGTGAAAAAATTCAATCGCCGAGGGTAGATCATGAACAGGTCGAATACGACCAGTCCGTTGCTCAATTGCGGGCCATGCTCGCCGAAGCGGAATTCAACGCGCTCTGGACAAAGGGTCGCGCCATGACGATGGAGCAGGCGATACGTCTTGCGCTGAGCGTTGATGAGACAAAATGACTCTTTCACGACACATTATTCTTGAAACCGACCGGCTTCTCCTCAGGCGACTCGTTATGGATGACTTGAACGATCTCTTTGAGTTATACTGCGATCCAGAAATACGGAGATATTTCCCAGAGGGTGTATTGACCCTGGAGGAGACAAAGGAAGAACTCGAATGGTTTCTAAACGGACATCCCAAACATCCCGAGCTGGGACTCTGGGCGACGATACACAAAGGGACGGGAAAATTCATCGGTCGCTGTGGGCTACTTCCGTGGACAATTGAGGGACAGTTTGAAGTGGAAATCGCATACTTGCTGGATAAGGATTTCTGGCATCAGGGATTGGCAACGGAAGCCGCGCACGGAATTCTTCATTATGGATTCGATAAACTCAAACTCTCACGCCTGATCTGTATGATCGACCCCGAGAACACCGCATCACAAAGGGTCGCGGAAAGGATTGGCATGACCTTCGAGAAACAAGTCGATGAATTTGATGGGGACAATTTGCCCTTTTTCATTTACTCGATCAACAAAAAGTGACACCATGGCAAAACTCAAACTGGACTTGCATGATATTTACAACCGAGGTAAGGAGATCGACGCGGAATTGAATCGCATCATCGAAGAGGCGCTGGAAAAAAAGATCGAACTGGTCGAGATCATTCCCGGCAAAGGCAGCGGCCAGCTCAAGAAAAAAGTCTTGCGTTTTCTAAATCAGGGACATATCAGGAAACTGTATCATCGCGTGGAGAAGGATGACAGGAATTTTGGCAGGATATTCATTCATTTCAAGTTTTGAAGCGGGAGATGGGGCATGTTGAGAGTAGTTAAAAGGGTGGGCTAAAGATTTTTCCGCCACAAAGATCACTGAGTTCTTCGCGAAGCATACTCGTAGAGTGCTGCGAACTCCCGGCCACGCCCGCTGAATTATCCACGCCCGGGACACCCGAAAATATCTCATATTTTTTGTCCGTGATACAATCACAAAATTAATATGACCAGAGAAATCATTGGAAGGTATGAAATTCGGTCAGAGATCGGTCAAGGGGGAATGGCTGCCGTTTATCTTGCATATGACCCGAACTTTCGTCGCAACGTAGCCATCAAGTTGGTATCTGTCAATCTCCAGGAGAATCTTACGTTTCGGGAACGCTTCCAGCGTGAAGCGCAGTTAATCGCAAAGATCGAACATCCGGCGATTGTGCCAGTCTATGACTTTGGGGAACAGGATCATCAGCCCTACTTGGTCATGCGATATATGCCGGGAGGCTCCCTGGCCAATAAGATCAAGGAGGGCGCACTAACTCTCGCTTACGCATCCCAGATCATCTCGCAGATTGCTCCGGCTTTGGACGCAGTCCATTCCCAGGGCATCGTTCATCGGGACCTCAAGCCGGCCAACATCCTTTTCGATGGCTTTGGAAACCCAGCGATTTCCGATTTTGGGATCGCCCATTTTACACTAGCTACCACTGACTTAACCGACAGCGCCATCATCGGAACGCCGTCATACATGAGTCCCGAACAGGTTCGCGGCGATCGCGATCTGGACGGACGAAGCGATCTCTATGCCCTGGGAGTGATCTTGTTTGAGATGCTTACCGGTGGTGGTCCATTTCGCGCTCCGACACCCTTAAGCCTCGCCATGAAGCATCTTTCTGAACCAATTCCTTCAGTCCGCCCTGTTCGTCCCGACCTTCCAAGGGAAGTGGACCTTATCCTAAACAAAGCCATGGCGAAGGATCGCGAGAAGCGCTATGCCAGTGCAGCAGAGCTGGCTCTTGCATTGCGCGGGATATCTGACACTGTAAAAGATGACGGCCTTCCCGTACTGCGCCCCACAAAATCCGTCCACAGTGAAGAACTAATAACTGAAATTGATACGGGTGAAGATTCTGATTCCTCATTCCATTTACCCAGTTCACTGCAACCAGATATTCTACAAGCTTCCCCACAATCTCCACAGCCAGCAACCCCCTTCAGACGGTCATTGATGCCACAGATCGCCGGAATATCAGGTTTGGGGTTGTGCTTGATTATGTTATGCGGCTCGATTGGTTTATTTGGCGCCTGGACATGGCTAGGACGTCCAGGTTTTGGACCTAAGCATCTATATTCAGATGATCTGTCCGACCCGACAAGGGGCTGGCCAATCAAGCAGGATGCCGAGGGTGGATATGTCTACCAGTCAGATGGATATCACATCTTTGTAGATCAAATAGATCAAGTTCTTTGGGCAACCGTCGATAATGGATATGGCAACTCAAGTATTTATGTAGATGCAACGCCCGTTACAGAGGGCAGGAACGGTTACTATGGGCTGCTCTGCCGAATTCAGGATGACCAAAATTTCTATTATTTTGTAATACAGAGCAATGGTGATTACGCCATAGGGAAGTACAAGAACGCCGTGTTTCTGCCGTTTTTTTCGGACTGGAAGCAGAGTGATGCGATCAAACATGGCAATCAAACCAATCGGCTCGAAGCGGAATGTACGGCAAATACGTTGCGCCTGTACGTGAACGATGCGCTGCTCGATGAAGTGACGGATACTGATTTCACATCCGGCTTTAGTGGAATGCTGGCCGCATCGCTGGATTCACAGCGCTTTGAAGTCGTTTTCAGGAATTTCCTGATTACGGAACCCCGTCAGTAAACGTTGATATTTTAATCAATACAGGAATAAACATGGCAGATTTTGGAAAATTGATTTTGACCAAAGTGGATGGCGTTAGCCAGGAGTTCATTCTCAATAAATCCCATGTGACTCTGGGACGCGCAACGACCAACGATATCGTTCTCAATGAAGATCGGGTTTCACGGGACCACGCCCGGGTCATGTGCTCGCAGGATGGTCTTACTGTAACCGACCTACATTCTGCAAACGGGGTCTGGTTCAATGGTCAACGGGTTGCTGAAGCGAAAATCCGGGCTGGCGATAAATTCGAGATCAGCGGCTGCGTTTTTGAGTATCTTGCAGCTACCCCTGATACCCATGAGGAAGCCACCCTGATCAATACCGAGAAAGAATTTGAACTCACGCTGAATGAAATGACCGTGCCAATTTCATTGAATGAAACAGCGCTGCCTCGTTTGGTCATTCATGCTCCTGATCGAACCTGGGAATTATTGTTAACCGAAGATTCGTATACGATCGGCAGGACCGCCGGAAACGAACTGGTGCTTGATTATCTTAAGATTTCCAGAAACCATGCCCGAATTGAAAGAAAGGGCGACAATTTTGTTCTCCGCGATATTCAGAGTACAAATGGGACGTTCATTGGCCGTGAGAAGATCGAACAACGCGTCCTACAGAACAGCGATACCGTTCAGATCGGTCCGGTTCGCCTTGTATTCAAAAGTGGTTTTTCCCATGAAGAGATGACTATTGCAGACGGACTCGATCTTCATCGCCCGACTGGATTGACGCCAGTCATATTTGTGCCCGGAACAATGGGCTCCCAGTTATGGCTGGGAAGTGAGAGAGTTTGGCCGAATGTGAATTTTCTCTTAAAGCATCCGGAGATATTTCGGTATTCCGAGGGCGATACCCGGCTGAAACCAAAAGGAATACTGAACGAAATGATCATTGTTCCCAACCTGATCTCGTTCGATCAATACAATATCCTGGGGGATTATCTGGTCGAAGAATTGGGATACGAGCGCGGAAATAATTTCATCGAGTTTGCTTATGACTGGAGACAGGATGTTCGCCAATCTGCCCGTGATCTTGCAAGATTCATCGATGGCTGGAAGGTAAATTCTCCCATCACGATCATTGCACACAGCCTGGGGACATTGGTGAGTCGATACTACGTTGAGAAACTCGACGGAAAAAAGAAGGTTGGACGCCTCCTGCTCATGGGCGGTCCGCATCAGGGCGTGCCAAAGATTGCTGCCAACCTGTTGACCGGCGTGGATCTGTTGCCGTTCGGGCTAATGGGAAAGAAGTTGACCGAGATCATCGAAACATTTCCAAGTTGTTATCAGATTTTACCGATCTACCCATGCGGAGTGGATCAAAACGGGAAGCCAATCCATTTCTTTGAGGACGAGAGCTGGGTAAAAACTGCGTATCGTCCTTTATTCCATGCCGCACGCGAATTTCGCCGCGAACTGGGCATGAAATCCAGCGTGCCCACCTTGTCGATCTTCGGTTACGGAATAAAAACTGCGGCCCAGATTCAAATCCAGAGGGACGCCAACGGACTGTTCCAGAAGGTCTCGATCGATGTGAAACCCAGCGGAGACAGTTCCGTTCCTGAAAGCAGCGCCGTCCTGCCCCGAACGGAAATTCATCCGGTCAGGCAATATCATGGAACGCTCTTTAACGATAATGATGTGAAGATGCGTTTGAAACTCGAGCTGTTGCAAGATCGAGGACCAAGCTGAAATCCTGACCGATACTTTACGTTCACAACTTCGCCAACTCATTCAACGATCCGTAAGGCGGGATGGCACATCGTACTCGCAGACTATCCCGCCCCACGTTTACTTCCATAACTTCGCTAATTCACTCAGTGATTTGTAATATGGTTCGATGCTGGGGATGAAGTGCCGTTCATCCTTTGCGTGAGGACCAAGACCGGACTGCCCCCAGACGACAGCCTGACCACCGGGAGCGAAGCGCGCGCTTGTGCCGGGTAACTTCCTCCCGATTCTCACCCCTTCACCACCCGACGCCTGCTTGACTGCTTCGATGAGCGCTTTCAACGCCGGATTATTCGGGTCGCACGCCACTCCGTTTTCCATGACATTCATTTGCAACTCAAGCCCATTGGCCTCGCAATAAGACTCGACGGTGGACTTTAGGCCGAGGACATCATCTTGTGGGATGGGACGAATCTCCACGCCCAGAATCCCCTCCCCTGCTGTGACGTTATAAACCCCCGGCGTGCCAACATTGATGAACGGGAATTTCGCCTGTGACTGCCAGCCATCTGCAGCCTTGAGTGTAAGATGCGTAGCGAAGATTTCATTCAAGGCAGAACGCGCGGCGATGAGTTTATCGCTCAAGTCGCCAGCGCCAGCCACGCCGCTATGACCTTTTGCCCCGCGTGCGATCACGTCAAAGCGCATCACACCGCGGTTCTCCACGCAGATCTCGCCAAAAAGTTCGTCCCCCTTTTCGCCGGTCCGTTCACCAGCGATAAACAACGATGGGGTCAATCCCAACTCCTTCAAAACATGCGGCGTGCCCCAGGCTTCGGCTTCTCCGTTTTCTTCATTGCCTACCAATAACAATGAGATGTTCGGGCGACTGCGAGAGTCGCTCCTAAACATGTCTTTCATCCAGACGAGATAGGTGGCAACAACAGTTTTCATATCCGCTGCGCCGCGACCGTGGAGATAATCGCCTTCGATACGCGGCGTGAATTGGGAGTCGTCGGGGTCCGGTTCGACAACGTCGAAATGACCCGTGAGTAAAATCGATAATTGGTTATTGGTAAATTTTGGAAACGTTGAGTACACAGCAGGATATTTCCCATCGAAGAACTTCACATCTAAACCCGCATTGCGCAAGTAATCATCGATCAATGAACCTGCACGATGGACTTCATCCAAGCGTTCATTGGGTGATGCCGTAATTGATGGGATGCGAATGAGTTGCTGAGCGAGATCAAGAATTTCGGCTGTTTTATCGGGATAGGATATTTCGATCATGGCTTGAGTCCTTGGGCGGAATTGAATAGGCACAGGCGACGGTCGGAGACTATCGCCAATCTTGTTGCCGTTGGATAGTGGTCTCTGACCAATGTCCACCCGCGCGGCATCGCGTCCGCGTTGGAGGAATTCGGCGATCTTGGAGGCGTCGGTTCCTAGAGAACCGTAATTCGAGGCAATGCGCTCGACATCCGATTTCACCTGCGCTTCGTGTTCATAGAATAATTCTTTCAAGACCGTCAACGGGACCTCATCGTTTTCGCCGAGTTCCATCTGCAACCGGGTACGAATCTTTTCGGATGTATTGCGTCCGCCTTCGGACATCTCGACAAGAGGAGTCAAATCGTTCCACATATTCAATGCTTCGGCTAATGGTTTGACTTCGTTCAGAGTCCACTTGAGGAAGGCACGCAGGGAAATTGGTTTTCCTGTAAGCGGATTTTCGATCTCAGCGCGCAAGCCATATTTTGCCGCCAAATTCTCGTTGGCGCGGGCGCGGGTGATGTCTTCACTGTCGTAACGGAAACCGCGAGCAAATTTCAGGTCGGAATAGATGCGAAGAAGCAGCAGATATTTGAAGGTCAGGTTGGCGATATCCAAATCCAATGAGTGACCGCCTTCATCGGTGCGGACTTCCACACGTCCCATCGGCAGGTTGATGCGTGCCATCAGGTTTTGCTTTTCAATTTGCAGAGCCATCTCCTCGGGCGGCGTCGCTTCGCCAGCGGCGAACAAGCCGCGGGCGTAGAGAGAGGCGAGTTGGTCGCTCGTCGTGGAGATAATCCGCTCGACGGGTTCGGCAAAACTGCGGGCACGGATGGGAGTCCAGTTGTTATTCCCAAAGCGTACGCCGCGGCGTACGAGGTCGTAGGAGATCTGCAGATAATCGGTGTAGGAACGATAGAGGTCGGGGAGGTCGATCGCGGGCGGATTCGGGAACGTGAGGTTGCGAATCGAATCGAACTCGGTCAGGGCGACCACGGCGCGACCAGCGCGTACCTGAGCCTGCATCGGTGTGGACGCGTTGGTCGCAATAAAGAGCGATGCAAACGCGCGCAAGAGGCGGGATGCCGTGATGTAGAACTCGGACTTGTATTCGTCGAGATGCTGGTCGCCGCGTTCGGTGGGCGTGAGATGCACGAAGTCCCAGGTAAAGAGCGGATCGGGCAAGGAGAGGTTGCTGTGAATGCCAGTGGTTGCGAGCGTGTCGCCGTAGAGGTCGACGCATTTTTCGAGATAACGGCGCTTGGCGATGCCCCAATTACCGGGGATGGAATGATGACCGATGTCTGTGAGGAAGAGCAGGTTGCCGTGCCAGAAATGGAGTCGCTCCCCGAAACTGACGCCCGCGCGATGAAGCGCGTTCATGAGCGTAGCTTCCATCAGGCGCGCTTCATAGATCGCCCCACGCGGACTGTAATACGGGCGCGTCGCCCACTCGATCATCCAGTGGAAGACTTCGAGCTGGCTGAACTGTGCCTGCCAGGGCGGGATGCATTCAGCGCGCAGATAATCCACGAAGGAATGCTGGCTAGGTCCCGCGCCCACCGTGAGCAGCGGACGCAGGTCTTCATCGAGGAGATTCCATTCCTGTTCGAAGCCGTTGAGTCCGCCTTGCGGTTTTTCCTTGGTGGCTTGTTCGGTTGCTAAGAGGTATTTTTCGGCGAATTGTTGAGAGGGCATGATAAAAGCTCAGTATGAATTTATTTGCTATCAAGTTTGGATCGTATGAGTTCAACAGCACATCGCATGTCTTTCAGGGCAGAATCTTCAATCTTGACAGTCTTATTGTTCCACCAGCGCTGCATATTATAGAGGCATATTCTGAGTTCCTTTAGGTTATAGGTATCTTTTAGTTTTCGTAAGACCAAATCCTCCGAAATCCCAGAGTTATCTAGTTCCATTCTGGGATCGAAAGATAAAGCAAACAAGGATAGTTCATGCCAATCTGCATTGGGATTTGGTAATTCTTTTAAAGATAACCTCGCTGTTTTTATTATTTTTATGCTATTCGTCATTTCAAGCTCTCCAACCCTTCCACCAATCTCTTGAACGCGCCTTCGGTCCGCTCGACGGGTGTGGCGTAGGAGGGTCGGTGCGGGCTAAAGCCCTGCCTCAGTTCATGAAAGTCCGCTCAAGCGGACTCCGAGTGTTCGTTGCGAGTGGCGAGCCCCGAAGTGGGCTTCCATGTGTTGAGCAGGCGGCTTTAGCCCCGCTCAACAAGAGTTGCACAAAACCGCGCCTCTTCAATCTTCATCCTCATCAATTCTCTCATACACCGCGATAAGTTTGTTCTCGCGATGACGTTCTTTTTGTTTTGCGGCGTATTCCATCACAGTTTCCAATGAACGCTCACCGACACTCAATGCACCATAACCGCCCTGCCATTTGAACTGACCGTCGCTTCCGTCCATGTGATTGATGGCATATGCGCTTGCGCCTTTGATGTGACGAACACATTCCGCTACGGCGAGCACAGGCGGAATAGAAACGACAACATGCACATGGTCTTCGATGTTGCCACCAGTGTGAATTTTCAAGTCCAGTTCTTCGGCTTTCTTGTAGAGAACTCCGTAAATCATTTTCTCCCGTTCGGGAGTGATAATTTGTTGGCGCTCATGTGTTGCCCAAATTATATGGTAGTGGAGTCGCCAGTAGGTCATGGTGATTTCCTTTCATCAGTTCCGTGCGGGCTGAAGCCCTGCCTCAGTTTATGAAAGTCGGTTGAAACCGACTCGTTGTGCCAACCCGAAGGGCTTCCATGCACTGAGCAGGTGGCTTTAGCCCCGCTCATTCTTTCAACTTTCAATTTTCAACGAATTCAAGCCTTCCACCAACCTCTCAAACGCGCCTTCCGTCCGTTCGACCGGCGTGGCATAGGAGAAGCGGATCCATTCGCCGCCGAAGGGAGAGAAGAACGCGCCGGGGACAACGGCGACTCCATGATTTTCAGCGAGATATTGACCGAGTGGTTCTGTGTCCGCCCAGCCTTTAGCTTTGACGAACTCACCCACATTCATGAAAGCGTAATAACCTTTGCCGAGAATATGCTGCATTCCACTTTCGGCGAGAAGTTTCTTCAAGACAATGCGGCTGGCGTTGGTGGGTTCGATGATAGTCTTCGCAGCTTCGCCAAATCCCATTTCGTAGGCTGCCATGGCAACGGCGAGCGAGAAGAACGAAGGGATGACTCCGTGTGAGGCGCGCGCGGTGATGAACTTGATAACGGCTTCGTCCGCGATCAAATGGCAGTTGCGAATATTGGAACCACCGAGTGACTTGGTGATACCATCCAGGAACATGATCCGTTTGCGTTCTTCAGGGGTGAAGAGCTTGAGGAAGGAATTCAAGTCCATGGGCGATTCGTCGGTGACGTAGTGATACATCCAATCGAAGAGCACGAATGCCACGCCCGCTTCCAAGGCAGCTTTAGCCAGTGAGACTTGCTTCTCGACGGCGATGGTCAAGCCAGTGGGATTATCCGGATTGGTGATGACGAGGCCCGCAATCTTTCGTCCCTTTGATTCGGCGAACTTCACGCTCTCGCGGATGGCATCTTCAGAATAAGCCCAGCCTTGCGCGGGGTCGCCTGGCGCCCACAGCACGTTTGCGCCGACGCCGTACGGCCCCCA
>JBGPNQ010000090.1:0-15949 GCA_041487615.1 Anaerolineae bacterium | reverse complement strand
CGCCGTCAAATTGAATTGGATTAATAGAATCATCAGTCAGCTATGAAAATTCTTCTAATTACACCTGCGCCTCCACGACCTCAGGCACCCTGGGCAATTCCCATGGTTTTATATGCTGAACTCATCGGGCTGATGGAACACAATCAGGTTTCGTTGGTCACGATCGCTGGCCTGGAACCTGGAGAGAAGGAAGCTATAGAAGAATTAAAGAAGCTACATATCCCGCTATATGTTATCTGGCGGGAGAAGCTGCAGGGATTCCAAAAATGGCACAGGCGGTGGAGATTCGCAAGCACATGGCTGTCTGGAAAATATCCATGGCGGACGATATGGTTTTGGGAGCCTGACTTACAGAATTTGTTGGATGAATTGTTGATAAAAAATAATTATGATCTTGTTGTTGTTGAAGATAACGCGATGGGTGTCTATAAATATCGGACGTCTGTTCCGCTTATTTTTACCGAACACGAAGTCCGGCGTCCACGCTCAGTAGATTGGGCCGGCTGGCGAGAGAAGAGTATTCCTCAGTGGGCGTTCAACGAATTCGATTGGATACGCTGGAGGTGGTATCAAGTTAATACCTGGAAACGATTTGACCGCATTCAAACATTTTCTGATCGAGATGCGGCTTCGATCCGTCAATTACAACCGGAGCTTGCTTCACGGGTTCGAGTGAATCCATTTGGGATCGTCTTGCCAACCCCAGCGGAACCAACCGGGCAGGACGACAAAACAATTATTTTCGTGGGGAATTTTACTCACCCGCCAAATGTAGACGCTGCCCTTTGGCTGGCACGTGAAATCATGCCTTTGCTTCGCAAATTAAGTCCAGGTGTGGCGCTTATCGTAATTGGAATCTATCCTCCCCGGGAGGTCCTCGAGACTGCTCAAGATGATATCAGCGTGACCGGACCGGTGGATGATATTGTTCCTTTCTTGGAACAGGCTGCTGTGGTGGTCGCACCCATCCGCACTGGAGGAGGAATGCGCATGAAAGTCCTACATGCGATGGCAACGGGAAAAGCTGTCGTAACCACTCCGCGCGGGGCAGATGGGCTTGCGCTGGATGGACTACAAGCACCGTTGCTGATCGCTGAAGGCGCAGCGAACTTTGCCTGTGCCGTTGCTGAGCTCCTGGGCAATCGTAATCAGCGTATTGATCTGGGATTGCAAGCCAGAAAATTTACTGAAATACATTTCAGCCCACAAGCATATGCACAACGGCTTGTGGCTATTTATCAGGAGATGTGTGATGCAGGCTAATGTGAAAGATGGCAAATTCTACCTTGCAGCAACTCCAGCAAAGAGGCAAATAGGTTCACGATGCTCATGTCCCCTCATTTGAGTGTAATCATCCCCACATATCAGCGGCGTTTTTTGGTGGAGCGGGCTCTCCAGGCCCTAGCCCAGCAGACGATGCCGCCCACTAATTACGAGGTAATTGTCTCGATTGACGGCTCAGAGGACGGCACGCGCGAGATGATCACACAGTTTCCTGCCCCTTACAGACTGCATGGTCTGTGGCAGCCCAATCGGGGTCGTGCCGCCGCGTGCAACGCCGGGATTCGCAAAGCATCGGGTGATGTGATCGTTTTCCTAGACGACGATATGGAGGCTGCGCCAAGATGCCTGGCTGCTCATTGGCAAAGCCATACCACCAGCAAGCAATTGGGCGTCATCGGTTCAGCGCCTTTCTACCTTGAGCCGAACTCTCCACCATTCGTTCGCTACATGAGCGCAGGCTTCAATAGCCGCCTGGAACGCCTCGGTCAGCCCAAATACGAAATCTCCTTCCAGGATGCCTACACCGGCAACTTTTCGGTCCGACGCGAAGTGTTGCTGGGCCTTAACGGCTTTGACGAAGATTTCAAGTTCTATGGTTACGAAGATTACGAGCTTGCGTGGCGGTTGTTGCAGGCGGGTGTTCGCTTGATCTTCTGTTCAGATGCGCTGGCCTACCAGCATTACACAACGGACTTTGCGCAACTGGCCCGCAATACCATCGGCAGAGGACACGCGGGTGTGCTCTTCGTTGGAAAGCATCCCGAAGTGTATTCCTCTCTGAAACTCAGCGCCTACGCCAAAGGCTCGTCCCAGCGGCAACTGTTTCAAACATGCTTGCTGTTGCTGAGCGGGATTTGGGCCGGCACACCGGAGGCCGTTACCGCCGTAATACGCTGGTTGGAGCTACGTCGGCCGGTAGGGGTCAATTTCTATTACGAACTGGCTATTGAATATTTCTACCGGCTTGGCGTCCGACAGGCGCTAATTGAGAATCGACGTACCGGGCATGGGCTGACCTCACTTAGGCTCATCGATAATATGCCGAAACCTGGCATCGTGGCGCTGCCATCTGGACACCGAAAATAAGCGGCGGATGATGAACGCACCAATTTCGGTTTATCCAGGCCCCATCCAAGGCACGAGCCTGCGCCAAATAGACTGGCGTTTTCTGTTGCCGTCCCCGCCACAGGGCATATTTCAACACCTCGTCTTGCTCGGTGGGTCAGCCGGGCTGGCAAAGCGCATCATTGATGTTGGGTTCGCGCAACGAGTAAGTCAAGATGTGCCAGCGGCGCAATCGGCAGATGCCCTTATCTTCCTTCACCAGGCGCGGATCACCCTAACGGAGGCGGCTCAAGGTCTCCAGCCTGGAGGAGCGTTCTACTACGAGGTGGATCGGCGTTGGTCCGAATCGTTCACGACTCTTGATCATGTCAAACGCTCGCTCCGAGATGTCGGATTGTCACCTACAGGCATCTACTGGGCCTGGCCTGATTTCGCTACACATCGGGTGTACTTTCCACTCGATGGCGTGGAGATGCTCCTATGGTACCTAACATCGCTCGCTAGCACAGCTAAACCAGCTCGGCGACTGTTCGAACTGACGCCACGTCTGCTGAGTTGGTTCGGGAGCCGCGTCCTTCCCCCGTTGGCCCGGTGTTGCGCCGTGACAGCCGTCGCCGGCTTGCCCTCGAAAGCGCCTCCAGCCCTCCTTCAGCATCCGTCGCTTCCGCAAGAAGTTCGACAACCAGGCTTACTGCCACTGATGCTCACCCCTGGAGAAGACGATCTCAGTCGCGTCGTCTTATACGTCCGCGCGGCTGATCGCAATCGGCCCTCCGTTGTGCTTAAATTCGGGAGATCCTCTGACCAGAACGCCGTGATAGAGAATGAGCAAGCCATACTGGCTGCGATCCGCGCGCCACTGGATAAGGTAATGCGCCAGACAATTCCCGAACCGCTCGGAGTTCTTCGTTGGGGTCAACTCGTAATAGGCGCTGAAAGTTGTGCCCCAGGCCGATCGCTCTCGACCTCATTGTATATATGGGGAATGCCGTTGCGTCAGAAGCTGGACGATCTGCAATTAGTAGCCAGCTGGCTCGCCGAGTTTCACCGCCAGGTTCAGATTAAGCGACTGCGATGGGACGCACCGGAGTTGGCCGAGTGGATCGAGAGACCGCTCATTGCCTATCAACAAGCCTTCGGCATAACCTCATCTGAGCAGCGCCTATTCTGCGAGGTGCGTCAGCGCGCCGCCGCATTGGTTGGCCTGTCTTTGCCTTTGATCTGGGTGCATTGGGATTTTAGCGAACGCAACCTCTTCCGCACCGATCGCGAAATTACAATTTTTGATTGGGAAGGCGCACGCCCCGGGTTGCCCCTGTTCGATCTGCTCTTCTTTGTGACATATTGGAGTTATCGAGCGCGCCGCTTACGCGGTGATGCCGCCAGGCTGCACGGTTTCCGCAAACTTTTCTGCGAGCCGGGACTGGCAGATCTTGTTTCCATCGCCGCCCACCAAGTCATCGCACAGTATATGTCAAAGCTCGATCTCGATCGCCGCTTTCTCCCGCTACTGCTCGTTCTCTTGTGGGTGGAACGGGCGCTGGGACGTTATCAACATCAGGGGAAGCCTGCCGAAGCCGCGGTGGCTCGTATGAGAAATGTCCACATCGAGTATATTTGTGCGCTCGCCCAATATCATAACCAGCTTTTTGAGGGAAGATATGGCAAATAACCTTCACGCTAGTGTGAACGTGAGTGTACATGTCTCGCCAATGCAACGCTATCGTCTGCAGGAGGGCTTCCACGGCATACACCCTTTTGGCGCCTTGTTCGCCACTGTCGCTTCTGTACATCGTATCGCTCGTAGGACAGGCGGGCCTTCCCGGTCATAATCATGCCCTCCGTCTTTTACTTTACTGATTCCTCCGGCTTCGGTGGCGCCGAGCAAGCCTTGCTAATTCTCCTGGCCGGCCTCGATCGCCAATACTGGCAACCAACACTGATCTATCATCCCGCGCCCGACTTGATGCCACTGCTTGTTAGGGCAGAGAAGCTGGAAGTTCCACTCTGGCCGGTACCACGCATGCCTGATGGCTGGGAAGGCTTTGCAAGGGTGCCACGGTTCGCCTGGCAATTGCGGGTCAAACAACCCACTGTCTTTCATGCCCACCTCACATGGCCCCTCGCTTGCAAATTTGGACTGATGAGCGCGATCCTGGCCCGCGTGCCAGCCATCGTGGCAACAGAACACTTGTTTGTGGAGTTTCATCTTGATACATCGATTTATATGCAGCAGCGCCTGCTTGCGGCAAGCCTGGACCGTTATCTGCCTGTATCGCAGGATCTGGCGCAGCGCCTTCGCCAAACGCTTCACATTCCAAACCACAAAATTCAAGTGATTCACAATGGCGTCCTGATGGAGCCTGACAATTGTCCGGCGGATGTCACCTTGCGCGCCAATCTTAATGGCAACAGCAACCGGCCCATTGTCTTGACGGTGGCGAGACTGGACAAGCAAAAGGGGCACTGTTTCTTATTGGAGGCAGCGGCCCTCATACCACAGGCGCAATTTGTGCTGGTGGGCGAAGGTCCGGCACGTTCCTCGCTGGAAGAGCATGCGCAAGCACTCGGACTGGGGGATCGCGTCGTTTTTCTGGGATACCGGCCCGATATTCCCGAATTGCTGGCTTGTTGCGATTTGTTTGTACTGCCATCTCTATACGAGGGACTGCCCATCTCAGTGCTGGAAGCGATGGCAGTGGGCAAACCGGTGATTGCCTCGGCAGTAGGAGGTACCGCGGAAGTCGTGATTCACGGCGAGACGGGGCTGCTTGTTCCTCCCGCTGACCCAATAGCTCTGGCTACGGCGATTCGCACCCTGCTAGCTGACCCGACCCTGGCCCAACGATTGGCGCTTAATGGTCAAACCAGGGCCCAGCAGGATTTCTCAGCTAAGCGCATGGTTCAACAGGTGACACAGGTCTACGATGAACTGCTGTCTCATAACGAGGTGCCGTATGACCGTCACTGACCGTCAGCGTGAGATGGATATTAACCGGCTGTTGCGGCGCGCTGACTGGCGCTTTTTGTTCTCCAATCCGAATCCAAGTAAAAGCATCTGTTTTGCTTCTGGATTGCTGGCCGAGGCTGTTGCCCTGATCTCCAACCAAATAGTTGAACCTTACCATAGCTCACCTGGTGATTGTGACCTGGCCGTCGCTGTAGATCCTGACTTGGCAACGTTGCAACAGGCTTGGACCTGCCTGCGCCCTGGCGGTATGTGCTACAGCGAATGGCATTGGCCGCTATCGGGCGGGCCAAATGGTGCGCGGCAGAAACTTGAAGCGGCTGGCTTTACGGATATCATCTGTTACTGGACTTGGCCTTGGCCAGAACGGGGATCCTCATTATTCTGGCTGCCAATAGAAGTGCCTGAGGCACTTCACTACTTCCTGACAATGCGGCCTCGTGCGCCCACTCTGCCGCTCCGCGCCCGGAACAAGGCACTTCAAATGCTCTGGCATATTGGACTGCGCGGTCGTCTTATCGTTCCTATTTGCGTTACAGCCCGAAAACCCGGGGTTGTTGAACCAAATGTAGATACCGATCTACTGGACACTATTCGAACCGAATGGAGCGCCTGGGGATTTGGCGCTAGGCCCGCACGGCTTTCCTGGCTCTTGTTGACAGGCGGCTCGAGCAGACTCAACAAAGTTGTCGGCCTGATTTTTGCTGACTCCGACTCGCAGCCCCGGATGATCGTCAAGCGGCCGCGTGTTCCAGAGTCAATTCCGGCATTGGCGCGCGAGGCAGAAACCCTGAAAGTAATTCAGGCATTGCAGCCTGATGGAATGCCCGGCGTCCCGCGAGTGATCTTCTTTCACGACTGTGCCAGCCAGACCGCGTTGGGCGAAACCGTTTTGAAGGGACAACCTCTCTTGACAATGCTCAGATCGGACAATTATCGAAACCTGGCGCTCAAAGTAACGGATTGGCTTGCCAACTTGGCTGGACACGTTCCTGCCTGCTCCCGCGCCGACTGGTGGAATCGATTAATCGAGACTACACTCACTGATTTTGAACGGTCCTTCGGCGTCATACTCGAGCCTGGTCAGCTACGTGAGACACGGGCGATTCTCTCTACTCTGGATGATATCCCACTCGTCTGCGAACACCGCGATTTCTCGCCTTGGAATGTGCTGGTCAGGGCAGATGGTGAGCTGGCAGTATTGGATTGGGAGTCAGCGGAACCTAGCGGGCTGCCAGCACTGGATTTAACTTACTTCCTGACGTATTCGGCGTTCTTTATAGATGGCGCGATGGAATCGGACCGCTTTCGCGAGTCTTACCGCGCGGCATTGGACCCCACGACATTCACCGGACAGGTGAAGGCGGAATGCGAACAGCTATACTGTAAGCGGACTGGACTCGACTCAACCGCCCTTCGGCCGCTTAGCCTGCTGGTTTGGTTGATCCATTCAAAGTCAGAGTATCGGCGGTTCGTTGCCGAGGCTGCTGGCATACCGGAGTCGAGTACACTGCGCCGCAGTCTCTTCGTCAGCTTGTGGGAAGAAGAACTACATCACACCCGCGACGCTTTGGAAGCGGGAGCATAAGCCCATGCGACTGAACAAGGGCCAAATAGGTCGAACGCCACCCGATTTCCTGAACCTTCTTCGTTGGTCACGCCGTCCCGCATGGCTGTACACACTCTCGGATTACTTTATGGAGAGACCAAGTGGTTACTGACACAACAAAAGATTCAGTGATCCGTCGGCGGGTGCTCCTTAATACCATCAGCAACTACACTGGCCAAGTCTTCACGCTTGGCATTTGGTTCTTCCTAACACCCTTCCTCTTACACCGACTCGGCGCGAGCGCGTATGGACTATGGGTTCTGGTCGGCTCGGTGGTGGCCTATGGCTCACTGCTTGATCTTGGCATCGCGAGCGCCGTCACCAAGTACGTCGCCGACTATTACGCCAAAGGACAGATCGAACAGGCCCAAAGCCTGGTCGCAACGGCACTGTGCCTCTTTACCGGCTTGGGGTTAATCATAGTTGCGCTTAGCGCCGTCCTGGCGCCCGTTTTCCCGGCCCTCTTCAAAATCCCGCCCGATCAGCATTCGACTGCCGTTAAGCTGGTGTTGCTTTCTGGTCTGGGAATGAGTGTCGCCCTGCCCTGCACGACAACCTTGGCCGTCTTGCGCGGCTTACAGCGGTTCGATCTTCTCGGCCTGATTACCTTCATCGGCATGTCAATGTTTACGATAACGACAGTTGGTGTTCTGTTACTGGGGTGGGGCCTGCTCGGCATGGTGAGTGTGAACATCGTCACCTCACTCCTCACGCAAATCCCTACGTTGTGGCTGATTCATCGAATTGCTCCGGAGCTACGCTTTGGCTTTCGAGGCGCTGACCGCCGCCTCATCAGAACGGTGGCTTCATACAGTTCGGCGCTCTTTGTTATTGCTTTCGCCGGCAAACTCAAGACGAAAACCGACGAAGTTGTGATTGGCGCATTCCTGCCGATCGCCAGCATCACGCCGTACTCGATTGCGCGCCGGTTAAGTGCGATGCCATCGACTTTGACGAATCAATTCATAAAAGTGATTATGCCGCTCGCCGCCCAGTTACACGCCGAGAATGATCATGCCCGCCTGCGGACCCTTTACGTAACCAGCACCCGCTTGACACTAGCCATATTTTTGCCGATTGCCTGTAGCCTGGTAATACTTGCACGGCCATTCCTTACCATCTGGGTTGGCGCGGCCTATGCAGATAGCACCAACCTGGTTCTCATCCTGACGATTTCCAGCCTGTTGGAAATCGTACTATGGCCGGCTGGTTCCATCCTGCAGGGTATGGCTCGGCACCGTAGGCTGGCTGTCATTGCCATCGGTTCGGCCCTCTTGAATTTGGGCCTGTCTGTCTTGTTGGTGCGGCCCTTCGGCGTAACAGGGATCGCCCTTGGCACGCTGATACCCACCTCGGTCGAGTGTGTGTGTTTCGTCATGCCCTACGCAATGCGCGTCATCGGTGTTACCGTTTGGGCTGTTCTCAGGGAGATATTTATCCCGACCATGACACCAATCGTTCCAATGGCAATCGTCATCTATAACTTGCGGGAAATTTTAAAACCGGCATCACTCATCTCCATTGCGACGATAGCCGGTGTTGGGCTGATCTTATATGTAACGATATATCTGAGTGTTACTGTCACTGCCGAACAACAAGCCTTTCGTCGCTTCATACTTCACCTGATACAGCTGGGCAGGGCACGCCTCAAACAAGCTTGATCAAGTCTTGATTCATTTGGCCTTTCGTATGGCGATGCTGGAAGCACCGATTTGCAGTCTTTTCAAAACATTGCGGCACGAGGTGCCATCAATCTTTCACACGGTTGCTGCAAATACCCCAACTTAAGCATGTAGGCTCGGTCACATTATTGCCGCATAAATTGCAGGCGCCACGCCGGTTTCGGTCGGAACACGAACTGAGCAGGAAATTTGTGAAGACTTTCCTAAATTTGACTTTATAGGTCGAACTCTTTACAATGTGAATATCGACGTCCAGCCAAACTGAACATACCTTTTGCTTGTCTCATGCATCGGCGAAAATTCTATTTCAAGTTTGGCAAATTATTCTAGAATACCCTCCCAACCCGACAAAAACATAACCAGGAGGAGCCCGTTCTTTTACTGTAGGAGTTTGTGTATTTTCTCACGGCTCGCGTACGATGGGTTCATTAACTGCTAAGACTCGGCCCGAGTCGATTTGCGCGTCTCGATGTCTTATGTTGACCATCCACTTTTCCGCGTTCGATGTATGAGAGGAGGTGCCTGCAATTATCCTGTTGGCTTGACCGATCCTGTGTATTCCTTTTCGAACTTTAGGAGACAAGTATGATCCCACCTTCATTTGATTACCTTGCGCCGAAAACGCTCCCTGAAGCCATTGCAGCCTTGGGCCAGGAAAACGCTAAAATCCTGGCGGGCGGACAGAGTCTTATTCCATTGATGCGCTTCAGGCTCGCTTCACCAGCCATCCTGGTGGATATCAACCGCGTCGAAGGTTTATCCTACATTAAGGAAGAAGGCGGCTGGCTAAAAATCGGCTCCATGACGCGTGAGTCGGCTCTTGAAAATTCCTCGCTCGTCAGTCAAAAATATTCCCTCCTCGCAGATACAGCCAAAGTCATTTCCGATCCAGTTGTGCGGAATATGGGCACGGTCGGCGGCAACCTGGCCAATGGTGACCCCGGAAACGATCATCCCGCCACGATGCTTGCTTATGGTGCAGAAGTCGTTGCGATGGGTCCCAAAGGCCAGCGCGTCATCCCTATCACCTCCTTCTTCAAGGGACTGTACGAATCAGACCTTGCCCCGAATGAAATCCTGACCGAGGTACGCGTCCCCGCGCCCAAGCCTCGCAGTGGGGGAGCGTATCTCAAACTGGAGCGCAAGGTCGGTGACTTTGCAACGGCCGCCGTCGCTGCGCAAGTGGAATTGGATGCAAAAGGCAACTTCGCTTCTGTTGGCATCGGCTTGACGAATGTCGGGCTGACTGCGATTAAAGCCACCGCGGCCGAGGAGTTTCTCAAAGGCAGGGCTTCTACAGATGAAAATATCAAAGAAGCTGCCAAACTCGCCGCCGATGCTGCGCAACCGATCGCCGATGTGCGCGGCTCTGAGGAGTACAAGCGCGCTCTCGTAAAGACCTACACTGTTCGAGCGCTCCGCATGGCTGTTCAACGCGCGAAAGGAGGATGAGATGAGCAGGCATCACATTACTGTGACAATTAATGGAAAAACCCACGAAGCGGACGTTGAGTCTCGCCTGCTTCTGGTCCACCTATTGCGCGAGAACTTGAATATGACCGGCACACATATCGGTTGTGACACCACCTCCTGCGGAGCTTGCACTGTGCAACTAAACGGTAAACCGGTCAAATCCTGCACGATCCTTGCTGTTCAAGCCGATGGCATGGAGCTCAGGACTGTAGAAGGGCTCGCCACAAACGGCAAGCTGCATCCCATTCAGGAGGGCTTCCACGAGAAACATGGTTTGCAATGTGGCTTTTGCACACCCGGCATGATGATGACATCATCAGCATTGCTGGCACAAAACCCGCACCCGACCGATGATGAAATCCGTCAGGCGATATCGGGCAACCTTTGTCGTTGCACCGGATACATGAACATCGTCAAAGCAGTTCAATACGCCGCTGACAAAATGGCGGAAGGAGGCTGACATGGCTGAAGTACAAGTTGAATCCAAAGTGCATGGTTTGGGATATTCCAGAAAACGCGTCGAAGACGCCCGCTTTATTCGAGGGCAGGGCAACTATATTGACGATTTCAAAATGCCAGGAATGCTACATTTAGGCATTGTGCGCAGTCCGTATGCCCATGCCAAGATCAAGGCGATACACACCGAAAAAGCGCTGGCAACCCCTGGCGTACTCGCCGTTATTGATGGTCCCACGCTCCAGAAATATAACGTCCATAACATGCCCACGCTGATGAGCGATACGCAAATGGTTCTGCCAATTGATACGGTCAAGTATCAGTATCAGGAAGTTTGCGCCGTCCTGGCTACAGACAGGTACACCGCCGCGGATGGAGTCGCTGCCGTCGAAGTAGATTATGAACCGCTTCCGGTTGTGATCGATCCGTTCAAGGCGTTGGAGCCCGGCGCAACAAAAGTCCGCGACGATAAAGAGAGCAATCACATCTGGCACTGGGAATGGGGCGATAAGGATAAGACGGACCAAGACTTTGACAACGCCGAAATCACGGTCAAGGAAAATATTTATATCCCGCGCATCCATGTTGCTTCCATCGAGACTTGCGGTTGCGTCGCCAAGTGGGACGCCACCAACACACACCTCACGTTATGGATGACTACGCAGGCCCCGCACGCTATTCGTACGGTCGTGGCGCTCATCACCGGGCATCTCGGATTATCGGAAGAGAAAATCCGAATTATTTCACCGGACATCGGTGGCGGCTTTGGGGGCAAGGTTCCGGCGTATCCCGGATATGTCATTGCGGTCGCCGCCTCGATTGTGACCGGCGCGCCCGTCAAATGGATCGAGGACCGCACCGAAAACCTCGCGGCGGATTCATTTGGACGCGACTACCACATCACCGCGGAGCTGGCAGGCCAAAAAGATGGGACCCTCACCTCGCTTCGCTTCAAGACGATCGCTGATCACGGGTATACGGACGCCGCCGCGCAGCCCTCGAAGTTTCCCGCCGGGATGTTCCACATCTGCACAGGCTCGTATGATTTCAAAAGCGCGTTTGTTGAAGTGGATGGCGTGTACACAAACAAACCGCCCGGTGGCATTGCTTATCGCTGTTCATTCCGTGTCACCGAAGCTGTGCACGCGATTGAGCGCATGACGGACGTGTTTGCGCAAAAAATTGGCATGGACGCAGCCGAAATCCGTATGAAAAATTTCATCCAGCCCCAACAATTCCCGTACAAATCCGCGCTTGGCTGGGAGTACGATAGCGGCAATTACCCTGCCGCGCTTCGCAAAGCAATGGATATGATTGGCTACGAAGACTTGCGCAAGGAACAGGCAGAGAAGCGCGCCCGCGGTGAATTTATGGGTATCGGTATCTCGTCATTCACTGAGATCGTCGGCGCGGGACCCTCGAAAGACTTCGATATTTTGGGATTGAAGATGTTCGGCTCCTGCGAAATTCGCGTCCATCCAACGGGCAAGGCTATCGCGCGCTTTGGGACGAAGTCTCAAGGTCAAGGACACGAAACTACTTACGCCCAGATCATCGCCGAAGAATTGGGGATCCCCGCTGAACACATCAAAGTCGAGGAAGGTGACACGGATACTGCTCCTTATGGCTTGGGCACGTATGCCAGCCGCAGCACACCGGTCGACGGGGCTGCCGCGGCGATGGCATCCCGCAAGATCCGCGAAAAGGCAAAGAAGATCGCGGCGCATTTGCTCGAGGCGAACGAAGACGATCTCGAATGGGAAACTGGTCGTTTCTTCGTAAAAGGTTCACCCGATCAAGGCAAGACGATTCAAGAGATTGCCTTCGCCGCATATACGAATCATCCGCAAGGCATGGAGGGTGGTCTCGAAGCAGTCAATTACTATGATCCACCTAACCTGACTTACCCGTTTGGCTCGTACATCTGTGTCGTTGATATTGACCGTGGAACAGGTCAGGTGAAAATCCGCCGCTTCGTGGCGGTGGATGACTGTGGGGTCCGCATCAACCCGATGATCGTCGAGGGTCAAATCCATGGTGGTCTCACGATGGGCTTTGCACCGGCGATGATGGAAGAAATTACTTACGATGAGAACGGCAACATCCATGGCGCTAACTTCATGGATTACCTGCTTCCAACTGCTGTCGAAACTCCCAAATGGGAACTCGGCGAGACCGTTACGCCTTCGCCTCATCATCCCATCGGCGCAAAGGGTGTGGGTGAATCGGCAACTGTCGGCGCGCCAGCCGCCATTGCAAACGCCGTAGTAGATGCACTTGCCCACCTCGGCGTTACCACTATTGATATTCCCATCACCGCCCGCAAAGTTTGGGAAGTGCTGAACCAACACGGCGCGACGTTGGAAGAATAGATTTGTCATTGCGAGGAGGAGCTGGTGGTCGAGTAGTCCCATGTTCGTCGGGGCGTATCGAGACCTTGCGACGACGAAGCAATCTCCTCTTAAGTGAGGAACACTGCTCACACAAGTTGCTCCAGTGAATAGGAGATTGCTTCGCGCTTCGCCCTCGCAATGACATTAACAAGGAGAATCTAAAATGTCTACGTACTTGATATTTAGCAGTTGGACTCAGCAAGGGGTACAAAGTGCCAAAGAATCACCTGCCCGACTTGATGCAGCTAAACAAGCCGCGAAAGCAGCCGGTGGAGAGATAAAGGCCGTCTACCTGGTGACAGGCGAGTACGATTTCATTCTCGTTGTTGAGGCGCCGAACGATGAAACGCTAGCCAGGCTTGTCATTGCAACTGGTATGCAAGGTAATCTCCGCACAAAGACAGTGCGCGCCTTCTCTGAGGATGAATATCGGAAGATTATTGCATCCTTGCCGTGAGCTTCCAGGCTGCGCTAGAAGAATATTAGATGGCGAAAGAAATTATTCATACCGATCATGCCCCTAAATCGCTGGCCGGATACAGCCAGGCTGTGAAATCAGGTGGATTCATTTTTGTAGCCGGACAGGGACCGTTCGATGCCACCACGGGAAATGTGGTTGGCGAAACCATCCAGGAGCAAACGGGTCAGTGTCTGCGAAATGTGGAAGCCATTCTCCACGCGGCTGGCAGTTCAATGGAGAACGTGGTGAGTGCCACTTTCATTCTGGGCGAAGAGGCCGACTTTGCAGGCATGAATGACGAATGGAGCAGGTGGTTCCCAAAAGATCCGCCTGCCCGCCAGGGCGCGAAGCTTCCGATCCGCCCTAAAGGAATGAAAATTTCGATTGCTGTAGTCGCTGAGGCGTAACGATGCCTGCAGGAGCCGGACGTGAACGATAACCAACTGATAGACTATCTGGATTATTCCGACCGCGATGACGTGCTCAGCGGCGGAGTAAAGATGATCCCAATAGAGACTTCAAAAGGTGTCTTTCGCGTTTGGACCAAGCGTATTGGCAATCACCCCACGATGAAAGTGTTGCTTCTGCACGGCGGACCCGGTGCAACTCACGAGTACCTTGAAGCGTTTGATAGCTACTTTCCTGCGGCTGGTATCGAATACTATTACTATGATCAACTTGGATCCTACTACAGTGACCAACCTAATGAACCAGAGTTGGTGGAGTTGGGTCGTTTTGTTGCAGAGGTAGAGCAGGTACGTCAGGCGCTTCGATTAGATCGAAACAACTTTTACCTCTATGGTCACTCCTGGGGTGGTCTCTTGGCCATTGAGTATGCGTTGAAGTACCAACAGCATTTGAAAGGCTTGATCATCTCCAACATGATGGCCAGCGGACCAGAGTACAACAACTATGCAAGAAAGGTGCTGATGCCGGGCATGGATCAAGCTGCCCTGACAGAGATACAGGGTTACGAGGCAGCCGAGGAGTATGCGAATCCGCGCTATATGGAACTGCTGATTAAACACCACTACATTTACCATATACTGCGTATGCCACATGAAGAATGGCCTGATCCGGTAAATCGCGGCTTTAAGAACATCAACAATGCGATCTACATACCCATGCAGGGACCAAGCGAGCTCGGAGCGAGTGGCATGTTGGCCGATTGGGACCGTATGCAAGATCTTGGCAATATTGAAGCTCCATGTCTGGTGATTGGAGCCCAATACGATACGATGGATCCAAAGCATATGGAATGGATGGCAAATACCGTTCACGGCGGGCGTTATCTGTACTGCCCAAATGGCAGTCATTTGGCGCTCTACGATGACCAGGAAATTTACTTTCGTGGACTCATCCAGTTCATTCAAGATGTGGATGCTGGTTCTGTCTGACTCGTTGCTCATCAGATCGAAGGAGTCGCGAGGCAAACGGAGAGACAAAATGCAAGATGATTTCTATGAAGGAATGCAAAAACTGCGTGGCACCGGCAATCCGTTCGCCATTGCCACTGTCATCCGCGCTGAGAAACCCACCTCAGCCAAAGTGGGCGCGAAGGCAATCATTACGGAGGATGGCGCGCTCACTGGCTGGATCGGTGGAAGTTGCGCGGAACCAACGGTCAAGCGCGAGGCGAGGAAAGCGTTGCAGGACGGACAGCCGCGTCTCATTCGCCTGTGCCCGCCAGAGAAGCTGGGCGTTGCTCCGCAGGAAGGCGTCATTGAAATCGCGTTGACCTGCATCAGTGGAGGCACCCTGGAGATTTATATCGAACCGCAGCTGGCGGAACTGCATCTCGTGGCGATCGGTCATCTTGCGACCGCGGAGGCGCTCGTCAGGTTGGGCAAGGGGTTGGGATGGCGCACCAGCCTGCTCGGTCTGGAGGTGACGCGTGAACGATTTCCCGATGCAGATCAATTGATCGATGTACTCGATTTCTCGCGCGTAACAGTTTCGAAGAATACGCATGTTGTCGTTGCCAGCCACGGCAATTACGACGAAGACATGCTGGTTGCCGCGCTGCAATCCGAAGCGCCGTACGTTGCGTTGATCGCCAGCAGGAAACGCGCCAGCGCGATTCTCCAATATTTGAACGAATCCAATTTAACCCAGGATCAAATTGCAAGACTCAAATATCCCGCCGGGCTGGATTTCGGTGCGGTCACTCCTGAAGAAATCGCGCTGAGTATCCTGGCAGAGATTATTCAGAGAAGACGCCAGCCCTTCGTCTCCAAGTCTCGAGTCTCTACTTCTCCCACCTCCATTAATTCGGAGTCTACAGATGACGCACTTACCAATTATCAATTACCAACCGAAGCGCGTGATCCCGTCTGCGGCATGACGGTTGAGATCGACACCGCGCACTTTAGCAGTGAATATGATGGCAGGACTTACTATTTTTGTGCTGCGGGATGCAAACGTTCCTTTGATAAGGAGCCTCAAAAATACGTTCAATCGGAATCATCGCAGGCATGACCATTCCAACTCACAGTGATCGGAGATGCGATTATTGCATCACAATCGAAGTGCAATCACAAAAATATTTTGAGGAAACAT
>JBGPNQ010000089.1:0-15980 GCA_041487615.1 Anaerolineae bacterium | reverse complement strand
GGCATATCTGCCACTGATCAATCGAATTGGATATACCCATGATGACTGGTATTTAATGTCGTCTGCCAGGATGAACGGGGCAAGTGTATTCCATCCCATTTACAGCGTGGATCGACCTTTGCGGGCGTACGTGCTCGAAGCGGAGTATGCATTATTCGGCGGGAATGTATTGCTCTATAACCTGAGCGCCTGGATCTTTCGCGTCGCGAGCGCGTTGTTGTTCCTCTGGTTGTTGGGAATGCTCTGGCCGGATCGATCCCGCTGGACATTCCTCATGGCATTGCTGTATCTCGTTTATCCAGGTTTCCTCTCCCAACAAAACGGTATTGATTATCAATCGCAGATATTAAGTCTTGCTCTTGCGATATTATCCCTGGGTTTGACCATCCATGCATATTTCGAGTCTCGAAGGTGGCTTAAGATTCTTGAAATTACCCTGGCGATTATCCTGGGTGTTATCTATCTGGGACTGGTCGAATACGAAGCCGGATTTGAATTGATCCGATTGATGTTTCTGTTCATTCTGGTGGCACGCGTTATTCAAAACAATCGCGAGCGGGTCATCAGGACAATCAAAGAATGGCTTCCTTATTCACTACTTGTATTGGGATTCGGTGTCTGGCGTTTCTTTATCTTCAAAGGTCAACGCAGTGCCACTGATGTAAATATTCAATTCGAGCAGGTCAAGCTTTATCCCATTCAGACGATATATCATTGGACCGTCCAGGTCCTTCAGGATATGTTCGATGTTCTGCTCAATGCCTGGGCAACCCCTCTCTCGCAATTGATCGGGTATGTTGAGCGATGGGGGACTCTTGTTGCAATCGTGGCGGTGGCACTGGTTTTGTCGGTCTTCATAAATCAGAACGAGAATGATGATTTACAGAGCAATTCTCAACCAGGCAGTTTTTCCCTTGAGACATTGTGGCTCGGTCTGTTATGCGCGGCCGCGGGATTAATTCCCATTGCAATGGTCAATCGTGAAGTGGCATTCCCTTCCTTTTCGCGTTATGCATTGGTCAGTTCGATTGGAGTTGCGATATTTATTGTTGGGATGTTGAGCCATGTACGCGGACGTATTTTACAAAGCATGATCCTTTCCGGGCTTGTCTTCATTGCGGTCCTTACACATCACGCGAATTCGGCCAAGTTTGCCGAGGAAACCGCGGCCGTGCAAAATTTCTGGTGGCAGGTTTCCTGGCGCATACCGCAGCTCGTTCCGCGTACTACGCTTGTCGGTACGTATCCAGTGGGCGGAATCGAAGAGGATTATTTTCTCTGGGGTCCTGCCAGTCTCATTTACTATCCTGAAAGACAGACAGCTGAAACCATTGGTCCAAATCTCTTTGCGGCTGTATTGAATAAAGATACCGTGACAAAAGTTCTGGCAAGGGAACGTCAGGAGTTCGACAATCGCAAGAACATCATTACTTATAAGAACTATCGTAATATTCTCATTCTGAGCCAGCCAACTTCCAATTCATGCGTGCATGTCATCAACGGTCTGCAACCGGAATTTTCCCAATGGGAGTCGGATTCGGTCCGCGTGATTGGCGCCTATTCTGAGATCGAGCATGTCCTTGTAGACGAAATGCCTCACACGCCGCCGAGAGTTGTCTTCGGCCCCGAGCCGAATCACGGCTGGTGTTATTACTATCAAAAAGCGGATCTGGCCCGTCAGCGCGGCGATTGGGAGGAAGTCTTAAAACTGGGGGAAGATGCCCTGGCAAAAAAACTGGCTCCCAAAGACAGCATCGAATGGATGCCGTTCATTCAAGCGTATGCACGCGCTGGAGATGTGGACCGCCTCAGCAAACTGGCGCCGCAAATTACATCCAATCCTTACGTTGCTCGACAAGTCTGTCAGCTGATCAGATCCATTTCGGAAGGATCCGAATCTGTAACCAAAATCTTAAATTCCCTCTACTGCGTGGAATAGGTTATGAATACATTTTAGTAGCCGCAAAGAAGCTTGCGTATGGATTTGTAATCATAATGAAACTCCGGGGGATATCCCGGATCCTTTGTCAGCGAAGCGCATAACGGGAGTCGCATTTCAGCACTTCCCTTGAGCTGCTTGTCATAGAGTGAAACGGCATCGTCATAGCGTCCTAGATTCACGAGACCTTCCAAATAAGGAATCATCTCAGATTTGTCATCCGTTTCAAGGTGTAACTTATTTATCTGTTGATAGAGTCGGCCGATTTCTTCCCAGTCTCCAAGTTGACGTGCAAGTGTGGCCTTCTGGTAGTAGTAACACCAACCATGTGCCGGCTCAATCCCAAATATTGCGGCCGGGGGGACATGAGACGTGCCGGAGGAAATAATACGATCAATATGTGAATATCCACCGACCAGCCTGGTCAGTAATGTTTCCGTTTCCGAATATACCGGTAGCGATCCGTCAATAACATGCAGACAGGAGGATATGGGCGAAATACTCATCAAAAGTAAGTTTTTGTAATCCCGGTGAAGTGGAATATCACGATCCCAATTATTTCGGACTTCCAATTTCTGGACGCTGAATGCGGTATCAGAATTGAGTACTTCCGCTTGAATGGCAGGCTTTTTGGAAGGGTTGGGCCGGTAGATCAAGTTTAGCGGTCCCCAAATCTCGTAATCCTGCTGCGGGTTATATCCCGCCGTACTATATGACATTACCAGCGTATCATCCTTGATGTCCGGTGCGCGCCAGGTGATCTGCCACCACATCTGGCGTTGATATTCCCAATAGTTCTTCCAGTCATCGGCATTTAAAAGTTGAGTGGAAACCGAGATGCCGATCAGGGTGATCAGGATCCACTTGCGATAATTGGGCTGGAGCATAAGCGCAATTCCAGCGACGAACAGGATCACTCCGGGAATTGGATGAAGACCGTAGCTCTTATAAGCATCGGAAAGTTCCACTTCCCTGCCGGAAAAAATGACTGGAACTGTAGCGCAAAGAATTACCAATGAGCCAATCCAGATAAAGTCCCTGATCAGCAACGAATCGTTCTCACTTTGATCTACTCCCCACAATTTTTTGTAGAGGAACGTATACAACAAAACCAGAATAATTACCAACGCGGCGATAAGCGCAGCGGTTCCCAAATTGGAATACCGGGCGCTGGAAAATAACTGGTAAGGCGTGGCAAACCACGCAAATACTGAAGTATCCAGAAAATCCTTTGCTGTTTCAAAAATCAATCGGATGGACATATGACGAAGATCAGCGAGATAATTTACGGCTAATCCGGCTGCGTCAGTGGCTTTTCTGGCCCCTTCGAAGATAAAAATCCTCCAGTAGAGGAAGCCAGCCGTGACGACGAGGTAGGGCCATACTCGCTTAAATATCCCTGGTATTAACGCGCTGAAATCCTTTATCCCGTCCTGAAACAGCAAATATCCCAGCAGTATGATTCGTGTGCCTTCAAAGCCGATCATATACTCATAGATGAACAAATAATTTGCAGTCAGGATGATGGATAACAAACTGCAAAAGATCCTCCATCCCGATTGTTTCGTTTTTATTGCCTGAAGCATCAAGGCAATCGAAAGAAGAGCAGTGCCAAATCCGTAGAGATGATTTTGTTTTGTGTTTGCATTGGGGATGGATAGGAAGCCGGGATAGACGATAAAGAGTACCACCATCACTGTTGTAAGATATTTATGATTTGGCCACAACAAACGGAGAATCCAGAAGAATGCCAGTCCACCTATGAAGCGCCACAGCAATGCATATAAATGCCAGTTGATAATTTTGTCGCCCAACAACCGGTAGACCAGAGAATAAATAACGCCCATGAAAGGGCGATCTGTGGCAAATAGTGGAATGATGCTTCCGGCGCCGCGCGCCTGTCCCGACCATAATAGATACCAATCGTCATGATAGTATCCGAGTTGGGGGATGCTAATCCCATATGTAATTACAGTTGTAAGGAGAATTAATATCGTGGCAACGAAGGTTTCGTTGTTAAGCAGCTTTTGAATGGTTTGTTTCATCCTGGACTCCGAAAAAATTATAACATCAGAGCCTGGGACTCTATCGGAAGGTATGGCAGGCCCGCGATGATATAATGAATTTCTGTAACTTCAGTACCGATTTGCAGAGTATCCAATTCCATATGAAAACTCAATCAACGAAAACTTCCTGGTGGAATCAATCAGGGCAGTGGTTGTTGCCTATCCTTATTGCACTGGTATTTCTTGCCTTTACATTCTCGTATTATCCCTTTCGCGAAAAACTTCAATTTGATACGGATGAAGGTTTAAACCTGATGCGTTCCATGCTGGTTTCCCTCGGCCATCCTTTATACAGTGAAGTCTCCAGTGACCAGCCGCCGTTATTTACACAAATGTTGGCGCTTCTCTTTCGCTTCGTAGGGTTCGATGTAAATCCCGCCCGTATGCTTGTTCTGTTGTTCTCAACTTTATTGGTTTGGTCTGGTGCTCAATTTTTACAAATGACTTCGGGGAAACTGTCCGCGATCCTGTTTTTGCCGTTGATGATCATCGTCCCGCGTTATTTAAATCTTAGCACTGCTGTGATGATCGGCGTGCCTTCGATTGCATTGGCATCTGTATCCATGCTCTTTGTGATTCTATGGCATCAAAAGCGGAACGATCTCTTGCTTGTACTTTCCGGTTTTATGTTGGCCTTATCAGTGCTGATTAAACTTTTCACTGGCTTTGTCGCACCGATTTTTGTTATCGGTATCATTATTTCAGAATATTTGAATCAAAAAAATGATGGTCTGTCCTGGAAGATGTTACGTCCCGCTTTGATCTGGGGTGCTTGTTTTGCAGGGGTTGGCATTCTGCTTGGATTGTTCATGGTGGGGATTCAAAATGTATGGTTGATCGTTTTTCCGCCGCTCGCTGCGCCCTCTCAGGAGGCATTTCAAACGGAAAGTTTTTCCATTAATTATCATTTGCAGGCTGCCATCCCTTTGCTGATTCTGAGTCTGTTTGGCAGTCTTCTGACCCTCTATAAACGAAAATGGTTGATGTTGTACCCGTTGGCGTGGGCAGCGTTAGCCTATCTACTTTTTAGTTTTTACTCACCCGTTTTTTATCACCATCAACTGTTGATTACAATCCCGATGACAATGATGGCTGCTGCGGGCGTTGGGGATGGGCTATCATCCTTGGTGCAACTAAGAAAGCCATCTGATGCCATCCATCTTCAAACCATATTGGGAGTGATTGCTTTGGTCGGTCTTGTTTGGGTTTCCACTGTCTATGTGCCGGACCTAAATAAAGAGTTGAGGAACAAACCTCGCTTCAGTGGATTCAATCTCAAAGCGACTCCTGGAAAGCTAAAGGTCCTTCGCACGATGGGTGAATACGCCGATCGAACGAAGTGGATCGTGACCGATATGCCGATCTACGCGTTTCGCGTGGGGCGACCCGTCCCTCCCATTCTGGCCACGTTTTCAAGCAAACGATTGGCCACTGGCAGCCTCACAGCAGACGATATTCTGACCGCGATGCGTGACTATCAACCGGAACAGGTGATGATGGCCCGCTTTAAGATCCCGGCATTGGAAGAATATCTAAAGGAACATTACAAGCTCATCGTGTCTGTTGAGTTTTTCAGGCTGTTCCTCCGCAACGATCTGGCTCCAGCAGCTCAATGAATTAAGCATCCACCTGTGCCTACTCTTAAGATCGTAAAGACTAAATTTCAAAATTCATCGACTGAATTTTAGGATATAATTGCGCCTTGTCTGAAAAACTTTGGACCTCGGAAGTCTTATTAGCCAGTTCTTCATGAGAAGCCTCCTGGGGGGCTTCCAGGGTCTTAAAATCTATGGAGAAATAATGTCGAAAGCAAAACTTATCACCGCCTATGGTGGGAAACTGGTCAATCTTGTTGTGGAAGAAAAGGAACGCGAAGAACTTTTGGCGCGCGCCCCCAGGCTGTCATCCATCAAGATTACGATGCGCAATCTTTGTGATTTGGAATTACTTGCCACAGGTGGATTTTCACCGCTGAACACGTTCATGGGTAAGGCAGATTATGCACGCGTTCTGCATGAAATGCGACTTGCAGATGGTACGTTTTGGCCGCTTCCAATCACGTTGACAGCTGACCCCAGGGAATTGCCAACAGTCGGTGACGATATTGTCCTGCGAAATACAAACAACGATGTGATCGCCATCATGACCCTCGATGAGGTGTATCACTGGGACGCCGAGACCGAAGCCACATTAGCCTATGGCACCACCGACTCGAAGCACCCGATGATTTCTGAAATGCAGCGTTGGAACAAGGTCTGCATCTCAGGTCCGTTGAAAGTGATCAATCTTCCCAAGTATTATGATTTTGTAAATTTACGCTGCACTCCGGCCCAGGTGCGGGAGAAGCTCGAAGAAATGGGACACGACAACGTGGTTGCCTTCCAGACGCGCAATCCTCTTCATCGCATCCATGAGGAATTGACCAAGCGTGCCGCGGAAAAAGTCAAAGGTTCCTTGTTGGTTCATCCCACCGTGGGTATGACCAAGCCCGGTGATGTGGATCACTATACCCGCGTGCGCACATACAAGGCATTGGTGGATAACTACTACGATAAGAACAGCACGATGCTCAGCCTGCTTCCGCTTGCCATGCGCATGGCAGGACCCAAGGAAGCACTGCTGCATGCGATGATCCGGCGCAATCATGGCGCGAATCATTTTGTTGTCGGACGCGATCACGCGGGCCCTGGCAATGATTCCACGGGTAAGCCGTTCTACGGTCCGTATGATGCGCAGGAGTTAATGACCAAATACGAAGTGGAACTCGGTGTCAAGATGGTTCCGTTCGAGATGCTCGTTTACCTTCCCGACGAGGATCGTTACGTTGAAGAGAAGGATGTGCCCAAGGGCGCACGCACGCTCAATATCTCAGGCACACAGGTGCGCGATGATTATTTGGCCAAGGGTAGGCTCCTCCCTGAATGGTTTACCCGCCCCGAGACCGCGGAAATCCTGCGCCAGATGTATCCGCCGCGTCACATACAGGGCTTTTGTATTTGGTTTACGGGCTTGAGCGGATCAGGTAAAAGCGCGACGACGCAGGTGCTTACCTCTTTGTTGCTCGAACGTGGAAAGGAAATCGCGATCCTCGATGGAGATGTTGTCCGTACTCACCTCTCGAAGGGACTTGGCTTCAGCAAGGAAGACCGCGATACCAACATCCTTCGTATTGGCTTTGTGGCCGGTGAAATCGTCCACGCGAGCGGAGCAGTGATCTGCGCCGCAATCAGTCCCTATCGCTCGACGCGTGCCGAGGCCCGCAAGATGGTAGGTGAGAATTTCGTCGAAGTGTATATGGATACACCTGTGGAGGTCTGCGAAGAGCGCGACGTGAAAGGCTTGTATGCCAAGGCGCGCCAGGCGATGATCGATGGCAAGCCGATGGGTTTCACCGGTGTGGATGATCCGTACGAGCCGCCGATCAGTCCCGAGATCACGCTCAAGGGTTACGGCGCCACTCCTGAAGAGAACGCCTATATCATTCTCAGGTATCTTGAGGGTCAGGGATACCTGCAGCAAACAAATTAATCGCAAGGAGCATACGCAGTACGTATAATGGGGAATACGTACTGCGTATCTGTTCCATGAATATTCGCGTTACCTCTCGCTCTGCCATTTTTATCGCCCTCTTACTGATCTCTGTGATCGGGGTATTGCTGGTATTCCAGGCGACTCCTGAAGGTGCGGGGCTATCAGATGATTCAATTGCCTACATTGCAGGAGCGCGCAGCATTGTGGCGGGACATGGTTATCGCGAAGCCTGGCTGGCATCGAATCAGCCAGTTACACATTTTCCACCTGCTTTTCCAGCTGTCCTTGCATTTTTTGGCTTTCTCGGTTTTGATCCGTTGCACGCGGCGCGCTTTGTCAATGCGTTCCTTTTTGGTTTGAGCGCAGGCTTATTGGGAATCCTTGCATGGCGCATGGTTCCCTCGCTCACCGCGGGCCTGGTTCTTGCCGGATTGTTTGTATTGTCTGGCGATCTGCTCCAGGTGCATGCCGTGGCGATGAGTGAGCCATTGTTCATTTTCCTTTCGTTATTATCGTTCTGGATGTTCGATCTCTATTTTGAACGGGACTATCACTGGTTGTGGCTGACTGCATGTGCAACACTTGTTGGCATGTCCTATTTGACGCGCTATTCGGGTCTTGCGTTGATGGCCACATTCATCGTCGCACTGTTCATTTTGCATAAGACATCGAGACAACGATTCACCAGTATCGCATTATTTACTGCCGGCGCGTTGCCGTGGATACTCGGCTGGACGATTCGTAACAAACTCGTGGCTGATAATGCCACCAATCGGGTCTTCGCCTGGCATCCACTCACATCTGAAAACTTGAACATTGGATTGCGTACAGTCGCCGATGCATTTTTTCCTGTGGACGCCTGGCGCAAGGCCGCGATCCGGCAGCCGATCATTGTCGAAGCGCTGATTGTTCTTATCCTTGGCGCGGTGTTGGCCTGGCTGGCTGTCAGGGCGTGGAGATATTTATCGGAGCCTCAACCCCCAATCTCCAACCCTTCGCCCACCGAGAAAAGCAATAAGCCGGAGGAAGTTATCTCCTTTACAATAGCTCTATATTTGTTCGCCTACCTGGCATCCATTATTTCCTCCATGCTGATGTTTGACGCGGCGACGAAATTTAAACTCCGTATCATTGCGCCGACCTATGTGTGTTTGTTGATACTCCTGGTATATTTTGGTGTCTGGCTTCGAAACAGGAATCGTCCGCTTGTTATTGTGTTGACCCTTGTCTTCCTTGCCTTCTCTGCGTATAAACAGATCAACACGGTCAACCTTTGGTCAAACGGCGGCGAAGGATATGCATCGTTCAAATGGTATGACTCGAAAGCGATGGCATATTTGCGTGAATTGCCAGCGGATGTCCATATTTATACGGATGAACCCGCTGCTGTGTATCTTTACACGGGGCGCGGAAATTATGTTTTGCCCGACCGATTTGATTCTGCGACTGCGCTGGCGCGCGAAGGGTTTGATGAAGGCGTGGCGAAAATGCGCCAGCAGATTCTTGACGGCAAGGCTGTATTGGCGATCTTCGATGGTGGCGAAGTAAATAACGCCGATGCGGCCATATTTAGCGAAGGGCTATATCTTGCGCACAAGTCAGCCGGTGACACAATCTATACTGCATATCCATAAAGGCACATATGACAATACAGCAGAAATTTGATTTGACAGGACGCGTGGCGATCGTCACGGGTGGAGTGGGATTGCTCGGCGCGGAATTTTGCAGGACGCTGGCCGAAGGGGGCGCGGCCGTTGTGGTGGTGGACTTGAACGATTCCGCTTCGCAGGCGACGGCTGCTACGCTCACGGAGAGCGGATACAACGCCCTGGCTGTGCCCACAGACATCACCCAGCCTGACTCCGTGAACGCGCTCGTCGAAAAAACATTGTCGGCATTTGGGCGGCTGGACATCCTCGTCAACAGCGCGGCGCTCGACCCGAAGTTCGATCCCGACGCAGTCAACAAGGGGATCACGCCCGGCGCGTTCGAGGATTACCCGCTCGATTTGTGGAACTCAGCATTGAACGTAAACCTCACGGGAATGTTCCTGATGACGCAGGCTTGTGTCAAGCCGATGATTGACCAGGGCAAAAAGGGAAGCATCATCAACATCTGCTCCACATACGGACTCAATGGTCCTGACCAGCGCATTTATATCAAGGATGGAAAACGCGTTGCGTTCAAGCCGGTCTACTACACAGTGACGAAGGCTGGCGTGATGGGTTTCACCAAATATCTAGCTGCGTATTATGCAGGGACCGACATCCGCGTCAACGCATTGACTCCCGGCGGTGTGTTCAACAACCACGAAGATTATTTCGTCAGAAACTACTCCGCAAAGACCATCATCGGGCGTATGGCACAGAAGGATGAAATGAATGGTGCGTTGCTGTTCCTCGCTTCCGATGCATCCTCGTATATGACGGGGAATAATGTCGTGGTTGATGGTGGGTGGACGGCATGGTAGTTTTGACGATAGACCATAGACCGTGGACCATTATCGTCCATCGTCCATGGTCCATGGTCCAACAATGACCGAAATCCTCGCCCTTATCCCAGCTCGCGGTGGCTCGAAAGGAATCCCGCGTAAGAATATCCGTAACTTCGCCGGGTATCCGCTCATTGAGTGGAGCATTGCCGCGGCAAAACAATCGGAATTCGTCACGCGCGTGATCGTGTCCACGGACGATGAAGAGATTGCGTCTGTAGCGCGTGCATGCGGCGCGGAGACTCCGTTCCTGCGTCCCGCCGAACTCGCCCAGGATAAAACGACCGACTTGCCTGTATTCGAACATGCCATTCAATGGCTGGAGGAGAACGAAGGATACCGTCCTGAAATCGTGGTTCAGTTGCGTCCCACGTCCCCCATCCGTCCAAAAGGCATGCTGGATCAGGCCATCCGCATTTTGCTCGAACACAGCGACGCGGATTGTGTGCGTGGAGTTATCCCCGCCGGACAGAATCCGTTCAAGATGTGGCGATTCGACGGTGAAGATCAACCGATAAAGCCGTTGCTCGAAGTAGATGGAATTGCGGAACCGTATAACGCGCCGCGCCAAATCCTTCCGCCTGTCTATTGGCAAACAGGACACATCGATGCCATTCGCGTTTCAACCATCAAGCAGAAAAAGTCGTTGACGGGCGATGTGATTTATCCGCTGGTGATCAATCCGCGTTACACCGTGGATATCGATAACCTGTCCGATTGGGCCAAATATGAAGCGCTTGCCAATAGTGGTCTGGAGATGGCAACACCCGGTAAAGTGAAACGCCCCATGCCGGGGAAAATCGATCTGATCATCTGCGATTTTGACGGCGTCATCACCGATAACCGAGTCTGGGTGGATCAGGATGGCAAAGAGTCGGTGGCGGCGTATCGCAGCGACAGCGTCCGTGTGAAGGAGTTGCGCGCGATCGGAATCGAGGTGATGATCCTCTCCTCGGAAGTGAATCGCGTTGTCGAAGCGCGCGCCCAAAAAATGGGAGTGGAAGCGATTCATGGCATTGCATTACCTGATAAGGGGCGTGTGATGCGAGAAGTCCTTCAGCAGAAAAATATCAAGGCAGAGAACGTCATCTACGTTGGCAACGATCTCAACGATCTGCCATGCTTTGAAGTTGCGGGCTGGGCGGTCGCCGTAAGGGACGCCTATCCCGACGTTCTGCGCGCAGCCGATTATATCTTGAGCAAAGCAGGTGGTCACGGCGCGCTGAGAGAACTGTGCGATCTACTATTGAAGAACCGGTAGGTCACGGTTTTCGCGTGACTTGCTTCAAAGGAGAACAACAATGACTCGTGAAATAAAAATTGGAAACAAATTCGTCGGTGATGGTCACCCCGCCTATGTGATCGCGGAGATCGGCATCAACCATAACGGCGATCTTGGCATCGCAAAACAAATGATCGACGCAGCGGTCCATGCGGGCGCGGGCGCGGTCAAATTTCAGAAGCGTACGCCCGATGTCGCCACACCAGCCGACCAGCAGCAGCAAATGCGCGAAACACCGTGGGGCTATATCACCTATCTCGAATATCGCTATAAGGTTGAGTTCAACGAAGCGCACTACGGCGAGATCGACAAATACTGCAGGGAAAAGGGAATAGCATGGATGGTTTCTGTATGGGATGAACCTTCCGTGGACTTCATGGAAAAGTTCGACACGCCTGCTTATAAAATTCCCTCCGCCTCGCTCACGGACTCGAAGCTTATCCGCAAGGCCCGGGCGACGGGCAGGCCTTTGATCCTGTCCTCGGGTATGTCCACGATGGAACAGATTCAAAAAGGGATTGAAGTTGCAGGTGCGGAAAATCTTGCGTTGATGCACTGTACCAGCACCTATCCGTGTGAGCCGGAAGAGCTAAATCTCAAGATGGTCGAGACGTTGCGCCGCGAATTTCCGACTCTTCCCATTGGATATTCCGGTCACGAAGTGGGACTCGTCCCTTCGGCGATCGCGGTGGCTCTTGGCGCCTGCATGGTGGAACGACATCTCACGCTCGACCGCGCCATGTGGGGCTCGGACCAGGCTGCCTCCGTGGAACCGGGTGGCTTTGAACGCCTGGTGAAATACATCCGCGTAACGGAAGCAGCACTCGGCGATGGCGTCAAAAAGGTTTATGAGTCTGAAAAAGGTTCGTTGAAAAAACTGCGCCGCGTCACGGGCGAAGACTAATAGCCACAGAGTCACGGTGCTCTTCGAGTATGCTTCGCGAATACTCAGAGAAATAAAACCTCCGTGACTCTATGACTCAGTGGCTAATTGTATGAGACTTGTTCAACAAATCCGCCGAACAATTCGCCCTGCAGGGAAAACCTTGCAGGCGATTGCGCGTTGGAAGCGACTCTCATTCGACGACACACCTCCCGTCTTTGGCAACTCCAAACCCAAAAGTGGATCGCATCTGCTCTTGCAGATCCTCAACGGCTTTACGCAGATCATGCCATACAAGTATGTGGAGGTCGACCCTATACGGACAATTGAAAGAGACGGTGGACGAAGGACCGTGGACAGTGTTCTATCTGACTTAAAGGACATTCCACAGGGCGTCATTGGCTGGGGATATCTGGAGGCCACGCCTGAGAACGTCGCGTTTTTGTGCCAGGCTGATCGGGTCAATTATTTTATCTACCGTGATCCGCGCGATGTACTGGTGTCACAGGTCTTCTTTGCCACGGATATGCATGAAGAACATGGAATGCACGAATATTACAACTCGCTGCCCGATTTTGGCGAGCGACTCAAGGTTGCCATCAACGGTATTGACCGCGACGGGCTGTTCATGGTCAGCGTGAAGCAGAGATATGAAAGTGTGTTCCAGTGGCTGGAGCAAAAGCATGTGATGTGTATCCGCTTTGAGGATTTGATCAACAATCGTGACGTAACATTGAATACCATGCTCGATGAGGTGGAAAGTACAGGCTGCAAAATTCCGACAATGCGGGAGAAGGCACTATCTGTTCTGTTGGAGGCGATCCAGCCGAAGAAGAGTCACACGTTCCGTTCAGGGAAGACAGGCGGTTGGAAACAATATTTTACGGATGAGCAGAAGAAACTATTCAAGGAAATAGCGGGGGATTTGTTGGTAAAACTGGGATATGAAAAAAACAATGATTGGTAAGGGTAAGAAGCTGAATCCTCTGATCCTGCAAATGACGATTAACCATTCCCGAATATCGATTCCCAATCCCCGGAAGTCCGTAACGTAGAACTGCCATTTCAATACTCAGGAAGGGTTTCACACAATAGCGGGGATTGTATACTCCCGGGATGGATACTGTTCACAGTGCTCCAAGAATCAAACCGGTTCTCTCCGCGCCTACAAGGTTGCGCCTCTATTTTAGCGCGGTGCGGTATCTGGGTGGCAAAGCATGGACGATTCTGGCGACCATCTTCGCAGGGGTCTTTGTTACGCTGTTGATCGTGAATTATCCGGCGGGACCTGATGTTAGCATTTCTCCCTTCGAACAGAAACTGGAAAGTCAGATTTACACTACGTTACAAATTGCCATTTATCAAAACATCATCCCGGTCGACACGAATGGCCCAATCCAATCGGAAGTGGATAAGTTTGTGCAAAACCTGCGTTCCGAAGCTGGACTTGACCTTCCTTTCCTGCCGCGTTACGTGCTCTGGACGGTCAAGGCGCTCACCTTCAACTGGGGCCGCCTGGAGACAGTATATTTTCCGCAATTGGGAATTGGTCAGGGGCTGCGGTCCAAACCGACAGCGGATGCTGTTCTACAGGTCTTTCCGAATACATTGCTGCTGGTCGGTATCGCGTATCTATTGACCTTTCTTCTGGGTATGCCATTGGCCCTATTTCTGGCGCGACACTACGGCAGTCGACTCGATCGTCTGTTTTCCGTGCTTTCACCGATCTCATCTGTGCCGAGTTGGGTGTTTGCCGCGTTGTTGATCACGGTCTTTGCCGTTCAATTGCGATGGCTGCCGGTCGGTGGCATGTTTGATTTTTACAGACCCGAGGAACCGCTTCCATACGCATGGGCACTGCTCAGACACATGCTGCTGCCTGTCTCCGCGCTGTTGTTGAGTTTGCTGTTCCAGTTGGTGTATACATGGCGCACATTTTTTATCATCTATTCTGAAGAAGATTATGTTGATCTTGCTCGTGCGAAAGGGTTGGAAATCAGGGCTCTTGAAAAACAATATATCCTACGGCCGGCTCTGCCCTATGTCATCACCAGCTTCGCGACCAGCCTGATCGGCTTCTGGCAACTGACTGTGGCTTTGGAGAGAATCTTCCAGTGGCCGGGTATCGGTTTGCTGTACATTCAAGCCCTGCCAAATTATTGGCACGAAACTGTGGAATACGGCGATCTCATGATCGTGGTGCAGATCGTTGTCACCTTCTCTTATATCCTTGGGATTCTTGCCTTCATCCTTGACATTGTCTACGTGGTCGTGGACCCCCGCATTCATCTGGTCCCTGCGAGCAGTATGGCGCAGGCGAACGCACGGGTCAAAACCAAAAGCAAAGGCGGAAATCGGCTTTTCGTTTGGATGAGAGAAAATACTTCGGATCTCGCGCAGCCGGTACGAGGTCCCGTTAAGAGGCGGCGCGTCTCACGGGGTAGTTTTGTCCGCAACGCAGGCGAGGCCCTGCACGAGATACGCGAGCGCGGACTGCTATTCGTCCAGCAGCTCCGCAGATATCCATCTGCCATTTTCGGTCTGACGACCATTTCGCTGCTTCTTGCGGGTTCAGTCTATGCAATTGTATTTCTGCCCTATGAACAGATCGGCAGGGACTATGACGCAAACCGCTCCAACGGACGCAACCTCCTCCCACGCACGGCAGGGCCGCTTTGGTTCAATGTCTTTGGTTCAAAGCCGCTTCTTTCCACACTCATCATGGACGAGAGTAGCGAGAAGACGAAGGTATCTTCTGTCGTCTTGGACAACGGCTGGGTGCAAAAAACAGAAACGTTTCAATTTGATTATTCATACCGCGATATTCCGAGCGATGTCTTCATCTATCTCGATTCAAAGTATGTCGAAAAGATTCCGTTTGTTTCCATGCAGTGGATCACGCCCGATGGCAGGACAATTAAACTGAAGTCAAAAGCCGTGGCAGGGGAGGACAATTACGATCTGCAGTCCAGTCTCAATGTCTCCAGGCTGCTCAATGAGCATCCCGAATGGAAAAACTGGTTTGTGATCGATGGGCAATATTCCACGCCTGCATATTATCTTTTATTTGCAGAACCGGGTTCGGCGAAGCCTGTTCCGGGACAGGGAACCTATCGACTGGAAATTACCAGTCTGCTCTTTGAAGAGGGCAGCGACGTCAAGCCTCAACTTGCGCTGCTGGGGCAGGTCTACGGATGGGCAGGCACGGATTACTGGCGTCGCGATCTGATCGTGCCTCTGTTTTGGGGAATGCCCTTTACATTGATGGTTGGTTTCATTGGAACATTGATCACCACGTTGATCGCCATGCTCCTGCCCGCCATCGGAGTCTGGTTTGGCGGTGGGTTGGATAATTTTATCCAACGGCTGACAGAAGTGAATATGGTACTGCCCGGGCTGGCAATCGCGGTCCTGATGAATGCGGTCTTCGGCATTCATATTTGGATTGTCCTGGGAATCGTTGTGATACTCAATGCATTTGGAGCGCCGATTAAATCCTTCCGTTCGGCGTTCCTGCAGGCCAAGGAGGCGCCTTATATCGAAATGGCGCGCTCTTATGGTGCCAGCAATTTCAGGATCATTACCCGTTATCTGGTGCCGCGTATTTTGCCGGTGTTTATTCCCACGCTGGTGGCGCAAATCCCCAGCTTTGTTTTCCTGGAAGCCACGCTTGGATTCTTCAACATCAAAACGAGTTACCCGTCATGGGGACGCATCATCTATGAAGGTCTTTCAAGGGGAGCGCTGTACGGTTCTCCCTTCTGGGTGCTGGAGCCGATCTTCCTGCT
>JBGPNQ010000088.1:0-16039 GCA_041487615.1 Anaerolineae bacterium | reverse complement strand
CGTAACCGATCTTAGCCCAAGGATCGAAGCGCTCGAGAAGGAGATCAAGGGCATGCTCGTCCCCAAAGATCCGCGCGATGACAAGAGTGTCATCGTGGAAATCCGGGCCGGCGCCGGCGGTGACGAAGCCGCCATCTTTGCATCCGACCTATTCCGCATGTATACGCGCTATGCGGAAGAGAAACGCTGGAAGACCGAGATCCTGTCTGAAAGCTCGATCGGTGTAGGTGGTTACAAGGAAGTCATCTTTGAGGTCAAGGGTAAAGGTGCTTATTCGAAGTTGAAATATGAATCAGGCGTACATCGTGTACAGCGTGTTCCGGCCACCGAAGCCCAGGGACGCATCCACACATCCACCGCGACCGTTGCCGTGATGGCGGAAGTAGACGATGTGGAAATTGAGATCCCGGAGAGTGACATCGAAATCGAAGTCTATCGCTCCTCCGGTGCGGGCGGACAGAACGTGCAGAAGAACTCCACCGCGGTGCGTCTGTATCACAAACCCACGGGGATGATCGTGACGTGTCAGGATGAACGCTCACAATTACAGAATAAGCTTCGTGCACTCAGCATTCTGCGCGCCCGCCTCTATGAAATGGAAGAGGCCAAACGGCGCGCAGAACTGGACGCAGACCGTCGGTCCCAGGTGGGAACAGGTGAACGATCCGAAAAGATCCGCACGTACAACTATCCCCAAAACCGCGTGACTGACCACCGCATCGGCGTATCCAGCTACAATCTGCCAGCCGTCATGGATGGTTCAATTGACCAGTTTATTGATGAGCTTTCGACCCGGGATGAGGCCGATCGCCTGGCAAGCAGTGGCTTTGACGAAGAAGAATAAATTTTACAACGTTGGTTGAGTAGCCCTGAATGGTTTTGCAGGGCGTATCGAAACCAACAGGTTGAATTGAAACAGACAATGATTTGAAACTTGGTGGTTTCGATAGGTTCCTCGCGCTGCTCGGAACTACTCAACCACCGGTTTTCTTTGTTATGGAGGTCGTCATGAACGATAATCCCGCGTTCGGCGCTGGCTTGCAACCCTTCATGGGCATCCCATCTTTCATGCGCCTGCCCGTTACACGGGAGTTGAAGGATGTGGACGTTGCCATGCTGGGCGTACCCTTCGACAGTGGGACGTCCTATCGCACTGGGACTCGTTTTGGGCCAAGAAAAATTCGCGAAGCGTCGTTGATGATCTGGGGACATAATTCGACTCTTAACGTTACTCCACTCAAGAAGCTCAAGGTTGTGGATTATGGTGATGTGTCTGTGATCCCAACATCAATTGAACATACGATGGCTGCGATCACGAAGATGGCAGGTGAGGTCATCAATTCGGGAACATCCCTGGTCACGCTCGGTGGTGATCATTCCATCGCGCTTCCGCTTCTACGCGCGCATGCAATGAAACATGGACCTGTTTCCCTTGTCCATGTGGACGCGCATATCGATACCTGGAAATCTGAATTCGAAGCTGTCCCATATAGTCACGGCACTTCCTTTCGTCACGCGTTAAACGAGGGGTTGATTCGCAAAGGAGAATATGTGCAGATCGGGATTCGCGGTCCGCTCAGTGGCGAGAACGATTATGCCGATGCGGCGGCGCTCGGCGCACGAACCATTACAATCCATGAAGTGATGGAAAAAGGCATTCCCGAAATTCTTAGGGAAGTCCATCAGCGCATGAAAGGCCCTGTGTATGTGACAGTGGATATTGACTCTGCGGACCCTGCATTCGCTCCCGGCACAGGTACGCCGGAAGTCGGCGGACTCACGAGCTACCAACTCCTTCAACTCGTGCGCGGCTTGCATGGACTCAATCTCATCGGTTTCGATCTTGTGGAGGTCTCGCCGCCTTTCGATCATGGAGAGATCACGGCGATTCTGGCTGCAAATATCGTGTTCGAATATTTATCATTGCTGGCGATCAAGAACAGATAGAATGCCGCCGCTTCTTTCGGAAATCACGACTCGCCTGGCTTCGATCAGCGACACCCCCGCGTTGGACGCATCCGTTTTACTCGGGCACATCACCAGCAAACCACGTACATGGGTATTGGCTCATTCCGAATTAACTCTCACAGCCGAACAACGCAATAATCTCAATGAATCGCTGGCGCGTCTTGAAGGCGGCGAACCTTTTCCCTATGTACTGGGTCATTGGGAGTTTTTTGGAATGGACTTTGACATCACTCCCGATGTGTTAATTCCCCGCCCGGAAACGGAACTACTCGTGGAAAAAGCAATCGTCTGGCTGCAGGAATCTCCTGTCCGCAGGACCGTTGCAGATATCGGCACCGGGTCAGGAGCGATCGCGCTTGCTGTTGCGGTCAATGTTTCCGATGCAAGAATCCTTGCCACCGATATTTCAGAGAACGCATTACAGGTTGCCAAAAGGAATGCTCACAAGTTTGATGTAGCAAATCGGATTGATTTCGTACGATGTGACCTTCTCCCACCAATCCCTGAATTATTCAGCACCGCAGAGCACCTCGACCTGATCTGTGCCAACCTGCCCTACATTCCCACGGAAACATTGTACACTCTTCCTGTCTATGGCCGCGAACCTACAGTTGCACTCGACGGCGGCAAGGATGGACTTGATTTGATTCGCAGACTCCTGAATATCGCTCCGGAATGGCTTGCGCCCAACTCCTTGATCCTTCTCGAAATCGAAGCCACGCGCGGCATTCAGGCGCTCAACCTGGCCTACGATCTGTTTTCGGAAGCAGAAATTCATCTGCATCAGGATCTGACGGGCAGCGACAGATTACTTGAGATCAGGCTGTGACATGAATACCGAAGTTCTTTCAACCCGTTCGCCCAACGCGATCCTCAGCGCGCTCGAAGTCCTGCTCTCGGGTGGGCTGGTCGCATTTCCCACAGATACTGTGTACGGAGTCGGCGCCCTGGCGTTTCATGAGCAGGCAATCGAATCGATTTACATCGCCAAGGATCGCCCGATGGAAAAGGCGATTCCCGTTTTGATCGGCGACTCGACGGATTTGATCAAGGTGGCGGATGAGATACCGATCTTTGCAATGAGGTTGATCGCCCGTTTCTGGCCCGGACCGTTAACTGTGCTCGTCCCCAAAAAACCGACTCTGCCCGAAGCCATCTCTGCCACATCCACCGTCGGCGTGCGCGTGCCAGACCATGAGGTAACACGCTCATTACTTCGACTCGCAGGTCCCATGGCAGTGACGTCCGCCAACATCTCAGGTCAACCCAGCCCGACCACGGCGCAGGAAGTTTTGGCGCAGCTCCATGGACGCATCGCGATGATCCTTGATGGAGGCGAAACACCCGGGGGAATCCCATCCACGCTGGTGGACTGCACAGGTGATGAGATACAGGTTTTACGTGAAGGCCCAATTTCCATGGAACAATTGCTTAATACAATCTGAAAATCACCCCCAAATACTCTTATTGAAGATTAAAGAGGATTTCAGGTTGCACTAAAGTGGAAGAATATAATAAAGGTTGCATTCTCCTTTACAAACCGCCTACGGCTCGGGCAAGCCAAGGGCGGTTTGGGTTTTAAACCAAAAGACCTGACAGGTTTTCGAAACCTATCAGGTCTTTATCATGACAACGGCCACGTCGGTTGAACGTCCATGCCCATATCTGAAATATGACCAAACGCAAATCGATAATATCCCGCTGCGGCGATCATGGCAGCATTATCCGTACACAATGAGAACGCCGGAATATGAACCTTGAATTCATTCTGCGACTGGAATGCTTCTCGCAACGCACGATTCGCAGAGACGCCACCCGCGACCAAAACCTCTTTTGCACCATACTCCCGCGCCGCCTGAATGGTTTTGTTGAATAACACATCCACAACGGCCGCCTGGAACGATGCTGCAAAATCCTCCACCGGAAGATTCCCACTGCGTTGTTTTTTCATATCGTTGACTTCGTACAACACGGCGGTCTTGAGTCCGCTAAAGGAGAAATCATACGGATTATCCAGTTTCGCCCGCGGGAATTTGAATCGTTTCGGGTCACCGGCTTCTGCCGCGCGCTGAACGGATGGACCGCCGGGATACGGAAGTCCCAGCAGCCTCGCAACCTTGTCGAACGCCTCACCGGCCGCATCGTCACGCGTGGAGCCGAGACGTTTGTAGGTGAGATGATCGGTCATGAGGTTGAGCTCCGTATGTCCGCCGGACACGAGCAATGCCATCAGCGGAAATTGTGGTTCGGCAGGAGCCATATCCCCCGCGTTGTAAATCCATGATGAGTAGATGTGTCCTTCAAGATGATTCACGCCGACGAGCGGCAGGCTGGTTCCAAGCGCCAATCCTTTGGCCATATTCATCCCAACAATCAGTGACCCCGCCAGCCCGGGACCGCGCGTGACAGCAATCGCATCGATATCCTTTAACGTGATATTCGATTCGATAAGCGTTTGTTCCACAACGGGGACGATACTCAACACATGCTGGCGCGAAGCCACCTCGGGGAACACGCCACCGTAGCGCGCATGGATGTCCATCTGCGATGCAACAATGGATGATAAAAGGGCGCGTCCATTTTCGAGAACGGCACAGGCTGTCTCATCGCAGGAGGTCTCAATGGCTAGAATCCGGGCAGGTTTTAGTTCAGTCATAATGGCTTAAGTCACTGAGAGCCTTCGGGAAGCAATCTTCGATTCGACGGCGAAATCTCCTCAATAGGATTTTTCAACCAAACAGGAGATTGCTTCGCTGCGCTCGCAATGACAAACTACTCCTTTTTCCACTTCTTCATCGGCAACACAAAATCATACGGATATTCAGCCAGCAATTCGATCTTGCCATCCGGGCGCACCCAATATGTATCTTCGATGCGGAAGCCCATGCCTTTATCGGGATAATATAAGCCGGGCTCAATTGTGATGACGACCCCGGGTTTAAGAAGATTATCTGCATCCGCAGTTAATCCTGACGAGGGACGCTCATGAATATTCAAACCAACTCCGTGTCCCAACGAATGGACGTATCCGTCGAGCCCGGATTTGGTGTTGAGCGGAGTCTTATGTCCTTTTGATTCAAAGTATTCGCAGGTCATGCGTTGGTAATCGATAAAGGACGCATTCAAATCCAGATTCTCAACCACCTTATTGTATATTTCGTGAACTTGGTCGTAAAGCGCCTGCGCTTCCGGAGTTGCATATCCCAGGCTCCACGTTCGGGTGAAATCGTAGAAATATCCACCGCCCTGCTCGGCAGGGAAGATATCGAAGACGATTGTCTTGCCCAATGTCATCAAATCCTGGGGATCACCGACCGAATGCGGTACTCCTGCATCGCGCCCGATCGCAAAAATGCCCCCCTCCGCATCAATGGCGCCGCGCTCGGCCAGCCAAAGCGAAATCCTACCCTTCACATCGCCAATCGTCAGCGGACTTCCGTCATCCTTCAGCAACACTTCGTCTTCGCGCACGTCGCAGGAGGTTAGGTAATCCTGGACCAGTTTGACAACCGTAGTTGTCACAGCGCCCATCTGGCGGATGCGAGCCACTTCCACATCGTCTTTTGTCTCCATGGCACGCAGAAGAGTGGAGTCGCCAGATTCGCCGATGAATTCCACCTCCGGCATCAATTTGACCAATTGTGTGATCAAACCAAACAACTGCGAGAATTCAACCTTGCCGAAGAGTGCCACGCGGCCTCCTGATAATCCATATTCAGATAATAGCTTTTTGAATCGCAGGACAAATGCCAGGTGTTCATCTCCATTGGCTTGTTGCAAAAAATCTGATGCCGGAAACTCACTATAAGAAACTGCCTTCAATCCACTTTTTGCAGCTTCGTCGCGTTCCATATCGTTATAGAACAGGACCGGCTCCTTGCCAACCTTTTTAATGAGAAGGGCGCTGCTCACGTGTCCACCGCCGACAAAATAATACATGGGTGGGTTGTGTTCTGCATCACCGAAAATCAATAAGGCATCCAAATTGCGGGCTTTCATAAGCGCATCGAGGTCTGATTTCATAAATTCTCCTGTGGATTCAGCACAGCAAATTCGCGTGCAATCATGTCATTCCCAAATGTCATCTTCAATATTTTCCTGTTAGCGGCCAAGCGAGTTGAGAGGCCGACCAAATCTTCCGAGTCGTTGAAAATCGAGAAAATGGCCAGCGGGTGTTTCAACAATAGCTTTCCGTATGCGGGAGCGAAGATCATTCTCAGTCCAAATTCTACCAAACTCCCAACGAGGATGCCCGCCACCAGACGAGCGAAGGCTACCTTCGGCGGTTTTTTCGGGTCGTTGATGGGAATATCAACGGTAAGAATCCACCACCTTTTTCAAAACAAATAACAATAACTCATCATTCAACACGGTGCGCGGATCAAGCAGGATCTTATCGTCCTGTGTTCGGGCGATGACTGGTGGATTCGCTTCCCGGAGTCTTTTTAGAAATTTATCGGGTGACTTAACCGTCAAAGCCAGCACGAACGTTGATACACACTCTTCCGGCAGGCTTCCCCCACCCACAGTTGATTCGGACATAATGACCTCGCCCTGTCCCAACGCGTCCCGCCACGCTTCCGCCCGGACCTTGACCTGCTCAAGCTTTAGAGACATCATCCTCCAGATCGGGATCTGCCTCTCCGCCTCATCCTTGAGGTAGTGTAGCAACGTAACAGTGATTCCGGCGAGAGCAGTCTTATCGGCACGGACCGCGCGCGCCAGCGGATGTTTCTTGATCTTATCGATCAAGACTTTCCTGCCGATAATGATTCCGGCCTGAGGACCGCCGAGCAATTTGTCACCAGAGAAACAAACCAAATCCACGCCTGCGGCCAGTGATTCCTGGACGGTTGGCTCGTGAGCAAATCCATATTTTGCGGTGTCGAGCAATGCGCCCGAGCCAAGATCATCGACAACGACCGTATTTACCTGATGAGCCAAGTCGACGATTTCCTTGAGCTCCGGTTCCTCCGTGAATCCGACAATCTTAAAGTTGCTGCGATGCGCACGCATGACAAGTGCGGTTGGTTCTTCGAGCGCCTCCTTGTAATCGGATAACCTCACTTTGTTTGTCGCACCCACTTCGACGAGTTTCGCGCCGGATTGCTTCATCACATCCGGGACACGGAATCCGCCACCGATTTCGACGAGTTGTGTGCGTGAGATAACCACCCGTTTCTTATTCGCCAGCGCAGACAAGACAAGCAGGACCGCCGACGCATTATTATTTACAACAATCGCTGCCTCCACACCTGTCAGCTTTTGCAGCACAGATTCCGCATGGATCAATCGTGAACCGCGCTGACCTTTCTCCAGGTCAAATTCGAGCGTGGAATAATTTTCGGCAACATCCTTCATTGCCTTGATCGCCGCGTCCGATAATGGAGCGCGTCCCAGGTTGGTATGAAGAATCACTCCCGTTGCATTGATAACCGGGAGCAGAGTCGGCGCCGTCCATGAGGTGAGATGGGATGCGGCCTGGGATAAGATCACATCCATGGATGGCAGACCCGCTTCCGGCTTGGCTTTGAACCGTACGCGCGCTTCATCCAGGGTGGATCGAAGCGCATCCAAAGTCAAAGGGCGACCATATGCATTAATGAGGTCATCTGCATTTTGAAGAAGTCCTTCAACCGAGGGGAGGTCACGAAGGCTGGTCATCAGAGGTGACGGGTGGTTTCCAGTGCGATCTTTCGCGCAGGCGCGTGAAATATTCGATCGCAGCTAATCCGCCCGCAAGACCGAGAATCACATAGACCGTGACGAGGCGACCTAGCTGGAGCCAGGCGAGCGTCGCGCCGTAGACCCCGAACCACAACGCCTGGCGCACAATGACATTCGCTTCAGCAGGCTTTTCACTTGGAAAGCGACGATGGAAAAAATAGACAATGGGAAGCACCGTGCCGGTCAGCGCAATCAGGGTGAGGACAAAAAAACCCCAGCGCGACCAGACGAGCGGAAGAGTTTGCGTGATGAGAAAATAGAGTCCGCTCCAGCCGGTGACAATAAGGACGAGAGAGGAAAGTCCAAATGGCTTGAATCGAAGTTGTTCATCCATTGAGAGAATTATACTCTGTCATACTCTGATGGTTGAGTAGCCCCGCACGCTTCTGTGGGGCGTATCGAAACCATTAATAACGAGCAGACGTAAAATTGGTGTCTCGACTGCTTGCGTCTCAAACACCGAAATATTTATACATAAGCAGGCGGGTTCTTCACCTGCCCGCTCCTATCTCAAGAGTATAAGATACCTTTTACTTTATATTAGCCAGGTTATTCGCTCCGACCAATACATCTTCCAGCAGGATTTTTTGCATTTTTTCAGGCTCTTCAAATAGGGGGCTGTGAGCAGAATACTCAAATATATAAAATCCCTTTACCGGCGCCTTGAGTTGCTCAAAATAATCCCTTGCCAAGGTGTAGGAGCAGGTGTAATCGTATATGCCTTCAAAGAAATAGACGGGAACGTCGAGCTCTCGCACCTGTTTCGACAGATCCGTGGCCAGCATTGTATCCCAAAGGATGCTGATGCCGGAGCTGGCTTTGCCGCTCCATAAACTTACCTTTTCACTCAACGTGTATTCTCTGAATCGCAGCGACGGCAAAAAGAGACCGGTGACCACCGATCTCATGTCACGGGTCGTGCCAATGCCAAGGCTGTGCATGGCCGGGTCACGCAATGCACGATATGCGTCCGGTATGCCGCCTTCCAGAGTGACTGGTGATGCTTCAAGTTTTTGTACCATTTTTGTGTTCCCATTCGCTTTGAACTGCTGAAGCATATAGTCGTACGTCAATTTTTCCGATTTCAGCTGATTCGACATCTGGGCCACGCCAATATAGGCGTAATACAACTCCGGTGCTCGTGCAGCCGCTTGTATACGAATGAAGGTTCCTCCCGAATGTCCCATGAGATAAATCTTCTCTTTACCGAAGCGGGTGCGCAGGTAATTCGTCACCTCCAGCGTGTCAGAGATCATCTGCTCCAACGTCATTGTCTCGCGTGGGATATCGGGGCTGTAGGACAGTCCTGAACCCCGCCGTTCCCACCAAACGACCGTGAAATGGTCTTCAAGACCTGTAGGGTATTGCTGCGTGAGGAAGTAATCGGGCAGACCCCCATGAAGGTACAGCAGCACGGGATTTTTTGCATCCTTGCTCTTGATAAACATCCCTTGTTCCACGCCGTTGATGTTGACATGGATTTTTTCTGAAATGCTGCCTGCGAGCGGATTTCCGTTTTTGTCCACGAAGGGCTTCGGTTTCCCGGGATAGCTCCAGAACTGCAGTACGCACACCAAAATCAGTATGCAAGCCAGTAAGATAGAAAGTATCGTCAACATAATACGCCCCACCTTTCCTGCGATGGATCTAAAAGATATCTTGTTATCAGTCATTTTATTCCTTCCAAATTCATGGATATTATCAATATAGGAGTTAAAACGAAAAAACTTCCCTATCTTTCGGGGAGTTTTCCACTGTCCACTCGGACAGTCTGGCCAAGTGGATGGGTTGGGTTCTAAACTTTCTTCTTCGCCTCTTCGATCACTTCCAAAACTTCGGGCAAGTCCATGCCAAGTTCGCGCATTTTTTCGACGGTGGGAATGCTATTTCGATCCCACCCGCGTCTTGCATAGACTGCGTCCATGAGCATTTCATATTGTGCTTCGCGGTATTTGCGTAATTCCTTCATCTTCTCTTCCGTGGACATACCTGCAGGGTCAATTTCAAGAAGTCGTTTGAGCTGTTCATCGTAGCGGTCCTGACGCGACTCGTATTCCAGCTTCGTGACAGGTCCCATGGCGCGATAAGGCGGATAATCGTGCTCACGTCCAACCCGTCCCATGCGCAGGGCAAACACCTTCTGGAAGTTATAAACCCGCTCGGATTGCGCGAGCAAATCTTCAACCTTTGTCGGCTTACCCGTTACTCCTTCGTGGATCCATGTGTAGTTCTCCACATGCTCTTCCACTTTGGCAGGTTCCTTGGTCTGCTTGTTATTCGCGGGTGAAATATCATTCCACGGAAGTTTGCATAATCCTTGCAGGCTGAACCATGTACGCCACATCGGGAAGTAATGCAGGGCTTCGGCCTTATCCTGGAATGTCGGCAAAAGATTATGGACCTGATCCATAAAGATCAACCATGCTTCGTCGTGCTGCGGACCTTTTGTCGCCAAGCCATAACCACCTTGTTGGGCAAGAGATTCTTTTGTGAGGTATTCGGAGATTTCCATGCCCTTGATCTCCATGCCAATGTCGTGCATGAAGACCGGGTCACCGCCGAACTCACGGGCGAAATATTCCTTCATATAGCGCACACCTTGACCGACGATGACGCCAAATCCTTCGCCACGCGCCATTTGATGCAGTAGTTCAAGAGCGGCGGCGCCATTGCCAAAGTTCAACTCCAGGCCTCCCGTACGCTCCTTATTCAAAATACCTTCTTCGTAACATTCCATCGCGAAGGCAATGCAGTTCGAGGTCGAGATCGTGTCGATGCCATACGTGTCGCAATAGAAGTTCAGTTCCAAGACTTTCTGCGCGTCGAAGTTGCCGATGTTGGAGCCAAGTCCAGCGGCGTTCTCATACTCGGGCCCATCTACAAGAACGCAGGTCCCGGCATACGGTCCTGTTTTGATCGGGAATTGATCCACGCCGTGCGAGCAGGACATCGTGCACCCCAGCCAGCATCCGTCGGGCATGCCCTGGGTGAAGGATTCCTTCCAGACTTTCGAGTCAATCTTATGCGTATCGGGATGCGAGCCGAAGCGGAAGTTGTGCGTCGGCAGAAGGTCAAAGTGATCCATAACATCCACGATATTCGCCGTGCCGATTTTGCGCATCTGATTCTGCGAATCATCCAGATCCGCAATCTCCTTGTTGATGCGCTGCCCGGCCTTGCGGACGAGCGCCATGTCGGCCACACCATTTTTGTCGCCGCTCATGTCGCTGAAACGGCAGACGACCGCAGCAATCTTCTTATCCCGGAGGACGCGTCCCGGGCCGCCGCGTCCTGCCTGCTTGAGCCGCGCCTCTTTTCGACGGACGTCATACCAGGAAGAGTTGATCGCAGCGATGCGCGTATGCTCCGCTGCCTGTCCCGCGGACAAAACCGCGACGCCGCGTTTTCCTTTTTCATCGCCGCCATAGTGCGCGGTCAGGATATTTCCGATGAGATGGGAGTCTTCAGCTTCGAAAGAATACGGTTCGATCGTGACCTTACCGTTATCGCCGTCAATGAAGATGATCACATCCTCAGCTGCTTTGCCCTGAATCTCCAGAGCGTCGAAACCAGAGAATTTTAGAAACGGACTAAAATATCCGCCAACGTTGCTATCGATCACATTCTCCGTCAGCGGACTCAATGTCACGACCGTGGCTTTTCCACTGCCGGGATACGCCGTGATCCCGCAAATGGGACCGTTGGCAATCACGAGTGCATTTTCCGGGTCATTCCATTTGGTCTCGGGTTTGACAGCATCCCAGAGCAGCTTGAGAGCGAAGCCACGTCCGCCGGTGAACAGGTCTTTCATCTGTTGAGTAACGGGCTTTTCAAAGATTGTATTGTTGTCCAGATTGATGTAGAGCGTGCGGTTGGCATATCCGCGCTCGACGGGGCGAAGCTCGTATGTGAATTCGGCAAGTAATGTTGATTCGGTTGGCAGAGCCATGGAGTTTCTCCTTGTGTGCACATATCGTCCCGCAGGTTGCCTGGTCCAAACCTGCTGCTCGAGAAAACCTGCGGGACGGTTTGTTTTAATTATCCCAATTTCGACCCCGCCTGCCTATTGACTATCTTCCCCTTCTGGTAGTGCCAAGAAGCAGGCCGATTTTGTGGGGATATAATCGAGATAGACCCGACTCCGATGGTCGAGTACGCCGAGTGTTCGTCGAGGCGGTTTCGAGACCATCCTATGACTTGGGAACAAGATTTAGATTCAAACTGGTGGTCTCGACTGCTTGCGCTCGACCACCGAGGAGAGGTTCTATGCATGTTTCCGATGCCATTCGTACGAAACGAGCCATACGCAAGTTTCAAGACAAGCTGCTTCCCGATGAGATCGTGCACGCCATCCTAAACGCGGGGCGCAGGTCGCAATCCTCCAAGAATGAGCAGGCGTGGCGATTTATCGCCATCCGTGACAAATCCATTCTCAAAGCCCTCTCGGAAACCGGAACGTATGCCGGACATCTCGCCGGCGCTGCGTTGGGTGTTGCCATTCTCTCACCTAATCCTGAAGGAAAATTTCAAGATCTATTTGATGTGGGTCAAGCTGCGGCTTATATGCAGCTTGGCGCATGGGAGTTGGGGGTCGGTTCGTGTCTGGCATCCATTTATGAGCCGGATAAAGCGCGCGCTATTTTGCGATTTCCACCTGAATGGCACTTGCGGATCGCGCTGTCATTCGGCTATCCCTTGGATGAGGAAAAATTGACTGCCGCGCCGAAGAAGGGTGGACGACTGCCGCTAGAAGAAATTGTTCATTGGGATCGTTGGTAAGCTCATTTTAGATTTACGATTTTGGATGGTTGATTGACATGGAACAGTATACGAACTCGATTTCCCTACTTCTCCAACATGGACAGCGAATTTTCGACATTTGGAATTTCCAGATCTTCATCGCGGTTGCTGCAATTGGATTCATCATGTCAAACGAGGGACTGACAGCCAAGAACAGGGTTCGCGTTCACATTACGCTTGTCTTTGTATTGATCGCGATCTTCAGCGTCTACACGCTTTCCATTCATCACGACCGGGAAGTTTTGATGTGGAATGCCATCCAATCCCGCATCGACAGGGATGCCGTGCAACTGACGCCTTCTGAGACCCAATATCTCATAGCACTCAAGCCCAAACCATTTTTGCGCGAAGCCTCGGCACTTGTAGTTGCAGATTTGCTGGTTGTCGCCGTGACGTGGATGAGTCCGCGAATGAGGGCATAGAGGCCTTCTCACCTGCCAGTACATGTGCATGATAGGCACGCATCAAGATAAAACTATAATGCAACAAAATTTATCTGAACCGGAGAATTCCTATGTCAACGATTGAACAAGAGGAAATTGGATTGCTGCGCAGCCGTGTCGTCCGTTTGGAAGCCCAGGTAGATTACCTCTATAAACACCTGGGGATCACATTCGTTGAAGATCTGAGCGCAGGCGACGATCCGCAAGTCATCGAGGCATTGCGGAGAAACAACCTCATCGAAGCAATCAAGTACTACCGCGAGAAGAATAATGTCGGGTTGGCAGAAGCCAAAGCGGCCGTGGAAGCGATCCGGGCGCGACGCGGAGTATAGGCGAATTTCCAGGAATAAGCAGCCGACTGAATTAAGAGGGTCGGATACGCATGATAACTGTCGAGTTTGAGACGCCGACCCTGGACGAAAAGGGACAGGTGATCGCGCGGACTCATCATGCTGCAAATCAATTCACCGAAGACCTTGCGAATGGAATTTCGTTGGAACTGATTGTTATCCCATCTGGTATGTTTCAAATGGGATCGTTACCCCATCGCGGAAATAATGACGAGCAGCCACAGCACCTTGTCTCGATCAAGTCGTTCATGCTGGGCAAGTTTCTCATTACGCAGGCGCAGTGGAAAGCTGTAATCGGAAAGTTGCCGCCGTGTAGATTCAAAGGCGAAGGATTGCCCGTCGAACGCGTTTCATGGATTGACGCGCAAAAGTTCTGCCAGCAACTCTCTGACAAATCAAGACGATACTATCGATTGCCAAGCGAAACCCAATGGGAATATGCCTGCAGAGCAGGGACCAGCACACCGTTCAGCTTTGGTGAAACCCTTACAGTAGATGTAGCGAACTTCAACGGTGAACACACGTTTCGTGACGAACCCCGTGGATTCTATTTTCACTCCACAAATGAGGGCGGAAAATTCCCTCCGAATGCGTTTGGGCTTTATGACATGCACGGCAATCTATCGGAATGGTGCGCAGACAACTGGCTGGACGATTATTCCTCTTCTCCCAGGGACAGCAGTTCTTACCAAAACAAAGACAGTCGCTACCGAGTTGCCCGCGGTGGATCATGGCATGAGCCGCCTGAACTCTGTCGCAGTGAGGCGCGGCTAAGGGTCTTAGACTCTGAGGCTGAGGAGTTTATTGGATTTCGAGTGAGTTGCGAGGTAACAATTTAAAGAAAGATGGATGTCGCTGCGAGGAGCGTTAGTTGCGACGAAGCAGTCTCCTAATTAATGGGGGATTGCTTCGTCGCAAAATTCAAGAGTGCGTCTCGCAATGACATACCTACGTAGTGCAATTTGATAAATGGTAAAATGAGAATCATGAGAACTTCGGCGTTTGTCAAAACCAAAGTCCGCCCAACAGGATTCCCGCCTGTGGCAAAGACTCTGCCCAAGGCAGTTAAACGTATTGTGACTGAACTCAAGCCTGAGAAGATCATCCTGTTCGGTTCTTATGCGTATGGGAATCCCACACCTGATAGCGACGTGGATTTATTTGTCATCATGGAAACAAAAGCAAAACGAGCGGAAAGATACGTCAATGTCTCGCGATTATTACGTCCACGTCAATTTCCGGTAGACATCATTGTGAAGACCCCGAAGGAAGTTGAAGAAGCCATGATTGGCGGCAAAGATAATAGCTTTTTCATTCGCGAAATCGTCAAAAAAGGCAAAGTGCTTTATGACCGATATAAGCGAGCTTAAATCGTGGATTGCTCATGCCGAAGACGACTACGGCGCAGCAACAACATTGATTCGCGGCAGCAAGCCGTTTTTATACATACAGTGCCTGTTTTCACGCCCAGCAATGTGCCGAAAAATACATGAAGGCGTTATTAATTTATAAAGACCAGGATTTCCCAAAGGTCCATGACTTAGGCACATTGAACGACTTGTGCACCTCAGCGGGGATTTTTATTGGGATTGACGATCTTATGTTTGAATTTTTATCAGCCTACGCTGTCGGAACACGCTATCCTGGTGATGAGCCAACACTGGAAGAGACCAAAGATGCAATCAAAATTGCAAAAACAATCCGGCATGTTGCCCGGACATTTTTAGGATTGAAGAAGTAAAGCATTACAAATCGAATCATTTCTGCCTGATATTGAAAGCGGGATTCCATGACCGATCACTGCTTCACCAGTTATTCCACCGCAGATGCACTTGAGTTTGCGCGGCAACTCGCCGATGAAATGGAAGGCGGCGAGGATAAAATCATCAAAACTTGGTTTGACAAACGCGTTATTGATCCTGCCAGAGATTGGGACGAGCAAATAGCTGGAGGGATTCGTTCGTGCAAGTGCATGCTGTTCGTAATGACCGCAGACAGTGTCATGCCCAATTCAATGTGCAAGAACGAGTGGAATTGGGCTTTGCGTTACAAAAAGCCGGTCGTACCTATTCGCCTTGATACTGGTATAGAACAACCTTTTGGACTTGGCAACCGCCAGTGGATTGACTTCGCGCGGGGGATGGGAGTCAGGGGACGGGGAATAGAGATGCGGTGATAGAGATTTTTCGTATAGCGCGGAAAATTGCTTCGCATGCAGGGGTCGTGAAGCGCGTGCTGCGGTTGTTCGATGAACTGGTTAAATGCGATAAGGAGGGAGTGTTGAAGGATGTGAGGAAAGCACTTGAGGAAAAACCGTTGGTTGAGTAGGCGGTGTTCGTCCGCCGTATCGAAACCAACATGTAATCAGAATAATTCCTATTAGTGGTGGTTTCGACCGCTTGCGCTCAACCACCAATGAGGAGCACCCATGAATCCCATCATCCTACATGCCGATCATCTGGTCTCGATGAATCCCACAAACGAAGTCATTCCAAACGGCGCGGTGCTGATTGGCGCGGATGGTCGCATTCAGGCAGTGGGCGAAGCGTCTGCAATTATCGATTCAAATCCGGGCGTCGATGTGAAGCGATTGAAAGATCGCCTGCTGATGCCGGGGTTGATCAATACTCATGCCCACTCGGGTCTGTTGCGGGGCACGGCAGAAGGTCTGCCCGTCTGGGAATGGCTCCAGCAATACATTGACCCAATGCATCGAGTGGTCAACGAACGGGAAGCGGAGATTGCATCCTG
>JBGPNQ010000087.1:0-16042 GCA_041487615.1 Anaerolineae bacterium | reverse complement strand
CAGGAGAAGAAGGTGTACTCCTTGTTCATATCAACGATTTCTTTCGAAGTGAGCTTTGACATTTGGTCTCCGTTTATTATTTACGGATTGAGGATTACGAACTACCAATATCGTAATCCGTAATCCGTTATGGTTATTTCTTGACTTCCTTCACAATCTCCGCATATATGTTCAATGTTTCATCTATATCCGCATCGCTATGTTCATAACACAGGAACCAGGGTTCGCGCGCGTCATGGTCGGGCATGATGCCACGCTCGATTGCCATTTCCGCTAACTTGAGATACATCTCGTGGTCGCTCTTTGCCCAATCGCGTTGACAGGTAACAGACTCCACTCCCAATGAGAAGGAGAACATCGCGGGATAACCAGTCATCACGACCGGAATATCGTTCTCTTCAAAAATCTCCTTCAAACCATCCATGAGACGCTGTCCGCGCCGTTCGATGGTCTTGAGGATGGGTTTTGATTTCAACAGATTCAATGTCGCATACGCGCCTGCCACGCCAGGCTTATTGTTTGTGTATGTCCCACCTTGCGCGACGCCGTGTCCGATAATGGACATGATCTCTCTTTTGCCGCCGAACGCGGCCACCGGGTAACCGTTGCCCAACGCTTTGGCGTACGTGGCCAGGTCCGGTTTGATTCGATAATATTCCTGTGCGCCACCGTTCGCAATACGGAATCCAGTCTTCACTTCATCCAGGATAAAAACACATCCATATTCTTCGGTCTTTTGACGGATGAGTTCCAGGAATCCGTCCTGTGGATTGATCGCCGCGCAATTGCCCTGACACGGCTCCGAGATCACAGCCGCGATCTGTTCTCCGTATGAACGCATCACTCTTTCGAGACCCTCAAAGTCATTGAACGGAAGTGTGATAATAAATTCGCGCATGGATTTCGGAATTCCAGATGATGATGGCACTGGAATGGGACTGCGACGATTACCGTATGCTTCCACCGGCGAATAAGTTGACCATAAGGTGTGGTCATGAAATCCATGATAATTCCCTTCAAACTTTAAGATCAGTTCTCGCCCTGTGTACGCACGCGCCACACGAATTGCGTGCATGGTTGCTTCCGTCCCTGAACATGCGAGGCGGACCATCTCTACGGCGGGGACCATCTCAACAATCATCTCCGCGACCGTGACCTCAAGTTCTCCGGTCATTGCAAATAGAACGCCTCTTTGAATTTCCTCAATCACCTTCTGATCCACTTCATCGTAAGAATGTCCCAAAATGATGGGACCAAAGGCCATTCGGTAATCTATATACTTTTTTCCATCCACATCCCACAAATACGCGCCTTTGGCTTTTTCAACATATGGCGTGATTCCCTCTCCCCAGAAACGAAAGTTGGAGTTTACCCCAAGCGGCATGACATTCTGGGCACGCTTCTGTAGTGATTGCGTCTGCGAACCAAACATACATCTCCTCCAAAAATAAATCTTCCGTTTGCTTCAATGATAGCTAAACTTTCCGAATACTTCCACAGGCTGAAATTCGAATTTCAAATTCAGCAGTCATGCGGCATTCTGTGGCTTAGTCCGTTGCTGAAGCTTCCTTCTCAGCAATCTCCCGTATGATGCTCTCTGGAATCCGCCATTGATACACATCTTTGATGATCAGAGGAACAATGGATGTCGTCGTTTTACGAACTCCGGGAACTTTTCGAATGACCTCTGTGACAAATCGATAAATCTCCGCTGTATCCTTTGCAACGATCTGGATACTTACATCCGACTCTCCAATCCCACAGGCGACGTAACTCACATTATCGAACTCCGCCATCTTGCGAGCCACTTCAAGAATGCGATCAGACTCAACCTCGAGCCATACATCTGCAATGGTAGTGAGACCAAAGGCCTGAGGCTTTGCAACCGCGCTGATTCGAATCACGCCCTCATCGATCATTCGATCAATGCGATAGCGCACAGCACGCTCAGAAATATCGCCAATACGACGTGCTACTTCTGAAGCAGGCATCCGCCCATCATCGAGCAGAAGATTGACAATTTTCACATCGGTTTTGTCGAAATTATACATTATTTGGTCTATTTCTTTCCGAAAGCGACAACGAAGTTGCTACTATACATCCCAGGACGCGCTTTTGTCAATGCTGGAAGTTTAGGATTTCCGGGAGTGTCCAAAAGGATGGGCTAAATCTAACTTTGCCACAGAGAACACTAGGTTCATTGAGAAGAAACTCAAACATCTCTGTGGGCCGCGCCGTCTCGCACCGACGTGCTCGCGGCATCAGCGCAGCGATCCTGTGGACTGACGCTGTGGCTAAGCCCACGAAATTAGAAACTCCCAGATGTCCTGCACCGATCGTTACCAGGCATTCTATAAAAATATATCAGCCGCGTTATCGGAAACCTTTCAACTACAATTGAAACAGATTTCACATTGATGTTGACGCAAATTTGTCAAACAGGTATAATTAATTCTTGGCATTATTTCAAACAAGTAGGAGCATATCATGACAACACCTGATATCGCAGCGGTAACGCTCGAACCAAAAACAAAGTTAAGTGGAAAAGTATTAAAGACAACCCTGGCGGGGGCGCTTGTGGATGTAGGACAAACCATACCTGGTGTCATTCACATTTCACAGTTGAGTACCGAGCCAGTAAACAAAGTGGAAGATGTAGTCAAAGAAGGACAAACTGTGGATGTGTGGGTTCGTCGCGTAAAGAAGGATCGAATCGAACTGACCATGATCCAGCCTCTTGCACTCGAATGGAAAGAGATCGAACCTGACATGGTAGTTAAAGGAAAAGTTGTTCGTCTCGAAGCATATGGCGCGTTTGTTGATATCGGCGCTGAACGTCCCGGCATGGTCCACGTCAGTGAACTTGCGCATGGCTACGTCAAGACCCCTGGCGAAATCGTCAAGGAGGGCGATGAGGTTGAAGCAAAGGTTCTGGATGTCAACCGCAAAAAGAAACAAATCAAGTTGAGTATGAAAGCCCTCGAACCTGAGATCGAAGAATTCAAGCCGACCAAGAAGGAACCGAAAAAAATCGGAAAGCGTGGACCCAAGAAAGATGCTTTGGATCCTGTTGAACAGGAAGAGCAAAAGGATCCTGAATTGACAGTGATGCAGCTGGCATGGCAGGAAGCTCTCAACAAGGCAAATGCCGATAGAGCCTATAAGGTGAAACGTTCGAAATCCAATGTTTCGCAGGAACAGGAAGATCTGCTCGATCGAACGCTCAAGAAACGCCTCCCCACTGGCGGATAGATGCTGCAAACAAAAAGAAGTGACTTGGCTGAGTCACTTCTTTTTGTTTGCACAATATCAAACTGCTATATCGCTCATATAGCGCGCATAGGCTTCAGGCCGTAAAAACAATAGTATAAAAACAGCAGAGAAAAATCCTCCCAAATGAGCCCAATGGTTGACACTATAATCTGCTTTTCTCAGTAGTATTTGGATTGCCGGGACAATTTGAATCCCAATAAAATACAGCACGATCCAAATAGCACGGATGCGCGGCCATAGAGGCACAAAAGTCAAAATGACCAGCGTGCGGATTCGTCCTCCCGGATAAAGAAGCAGATAGGCTCCCATGACACCGAAAATCGCACCGCTTGCGCCTATACCCGGGATGATTGAGTCATACTGCACAATAGTGAAAAGAATATGAGCAGATGTTCCGGCAAGCAGATAAAAGGCCAGGAACCGCCAGGAACCACATGCATCCTCCACACGTCGGCCGAATACCCACAATGCCAGCATGTTGCCCAGCAGGTGTGACAACCCACCGTGCAGAAACATGGCTGTCACGTTCGACAACGCGCCGGAGCCCTGTGCACTCCAGATCAGTCGAGGAGTAACCGCATATTTCATGAAAAACGGCCAATAGTCCGCGCCCACCACAAATATTTCCACATAATAAATGAAACAGTTTACAACGATCAGTGTTACCGTCATGATCGGGAAAAAAGAATATCGATTGGGTTCTGTATCGTTTAATGGAATCATATTTCCCCTTAGAATGGCTCGGGCGGAATCCTAAAATTGCGTAAACGGCTGATTGAGTCAATGAAAAGCAGGAGGTGGGGAAAAATCACCAACATCCATCCGGCGGTGGCCGTAACAAGACGAGCGAAACTGGATCCGTCTCCTTCCTCCGAAAATAGTTTTTGCCACAAAACATGCTTTGACCGTATTTCGGAAAGCGACAAAAGAAAACTTCCCACGAAAACCAATGGTAAACATAGCCACAGCAACAGAGCGTGATGGGTAAATGGATTCAACCCCACCTGTACAAGGACAAGAAACAAATATAACAGCGGCCAACCGAATGACAGGCGGAGAATTGATGATCGGGGAGCAACGAATTGAATCTTTTCATCCTGTAGCTCCTCGATACGGATTATATGCTTATAGATACGGTCAAATTCTCTGGAATCCTTCGTCCGTGCTGCCGCTTCGTTATAGACCTTCAAGGCTTCATCGAATTTTCCGATCTGCTCATAGTGTGCAGCCAGGCTTAGTGGATCATCGCGCAACTGGCGCGCCTGCTCGAGCAGCAACCGGGTATTCGTATTTGATGGATTAACGGCAATCGCCTTTTCGAGCGCCGCAACGCGCTGGTCCACGTGTGATTCAAGGTCTGCGATCAACAACCATGCATCTTCAAAATCAGCCTGTTTTTGAGTCGCCTGTTGTGCAAGACGAAGTGCACTGACGCTATCGCCACCATCCGCACAGGATTTTGCCTTTTGCAACAGTTCTCTCGCTTCATTCAATTCCCTGCGCTTCAGTGCTTCTTCCTGCTTTTTCTGAAGCATCAGCAAATAGGCGCGCACTTTCTCATTGGCAGGATTGATCGTCAGGGCATTTTCACAGGCAATGATCTGATCTTCAAGTGAGTCTACCAATCCTGAAAGCCAGATCCACGCAATCTCATTTTTCGGATTCTCTTCGACTACTTTCAGTAACAATTCACGCGCTTCAAGTCTACGCCCGGCGCGTGCCGCTTCCAATGCCCTTTGGAGTTCCGCTGACAAAGACATCGAGGCTCCTACGCTTTGCCGTTTTCCTGCAACTCTTTCATGAACTTTTCCTTGTTGGCTGAACGCGCTGTCTTACCGCTGGATGTTTTCACAATCCACTTTGGCCCCACAACCTTAACATGGCGCAGAGCGATCGCAGAATTCTTCGTGACATGCATCCGCAGGGCATCTGCTACTTTTTGCTGTTCAATCGCATCCTCCGAATCTACCTCCGCGATAATTACCACTTCTTCAGTGCCCTGCGTCTCATCAAACAACCCAAAGGCAACTGAACGCCCTGCATGGACACCCGGCACTTCATACGTTAATGCCTCCAAATCCTGTGGGTAAACATTCTTGCCTCCCACAATAATCATATCCTTCTTGCGCCCGGAAACAAAAAGCTCGCCGCCCGATAGGAAGCCGTAATCACCGGTCAAATACCATCCATCACGAAAGGCTTTTTCAGTAAGATCCGGCCGATTGAAATAACCAGTTAACATGCAATTACTTTGAAGTGCGACTTCACCGACAACACGGTCGGGCGCATCGTTCCCGTTTTTATCCAGGACTCTTATTCTCACATTCTCCAGTGGAATGCCGGAAGACATCATTTTCATCGAGGGTCGCCCATCAATCGGATTCCTTGCTATACGCTCGGCCATAAAGGATTCGCGGTCGATCTCAACGAGGGCTGGTTCGCTCTCCACACGACTTTGAGTCACACCGAAGACATTTTCTGCCATCGCATACGATGTTTGGAGCGCTTCCCACTTCAAACCATAATTCCGGAAAAAATCATAGAAGGCGCTGTGTGCCTCAAAACGGACAGGTTCGGAACAATTAATAACCGCCCGCCATGAAGACAGGTCGACACCTTCGATGTGGCGATCCCGTATCTTTTGAGCGCAAAAGTTATAGGCAAAATTGGGAAGCCAGGTCAGAGTGCCATGATATTTCGAAACTGACTGCATCAGACGATAAGGCGCGCGAACCCAATCAAAGGGAGAGCTAAGCACCAGCGGGATTCCTGAAAGGATGGGTAATAGAAATCCAGCGATAAGCCCCATATCATGGTACAACGGCAGCCAGGAAATAATCACGTCGCGTTCATTGAGTGACAGCGATCTGGCATATGCATCCAATTGATTGAATACGGCCCGATGCGAGAGGGCAACACCTTTCTGCAAGCCTGTAGTGCCCGATGAGTGCTGCAGCAGGACAATGTCTTCGGCTTTTCGCGAGAAGCCCTGCAGAGCATCGAAACTGACTTCCGATTGTGTCTCAAGTTGATTCGTAAGGATTACCGCCCGAACAGAATCGCCCGCCTGCAGGGCGCCGCGCACATCCGACTCAAATTCCGGATACGTGACAATCGCCGTGGGTCTTGTAACCGAGACTAAAGCTGCCAAATCGGCACGATAACGTTCCGGGGACAGCTTTTCCGTCAGGAACGGCATGATGGATGGAATCGCCCCGTGTAGGATCGCCCCCCAGAACGCATAGATCAGATCTTCTCCGTGTTGAAGGATCAGAACAACGACTTCACCCGGCTGTATCCCCTCGCGGACAAGAGTCCTTGCGAAAGAATCTGCACCACAGAGAAGATGAGCATAGGTTAATGGTAGATCTTCGCGACCGGCGGACTGCAAATAAACGGCGACCCGCTCCGGCAACCGCGAATGAAGCGATTTTAATTGCAAGGGGAAAGTTACGCTAAATTCCATATTTCAGCGATAATCCTACTGGAAACAAGCAAGATTTTTAATTTCGGAAGCAAGCTGCTCCGCAAATTTTTCTTCACCGATTGGATTTCGATGAAAATTCCGGTCGGCAAAGTCATTGGGCGGAAGTGCATTCCAATAATCGAGGAATACGTGCTCGTGGGTTTCCGTCCACTCAAGCATGAACTGCCGATAATCATCGTAAATCCAGCGCGGATACGAATCATTGTATCTTAACAGATGATTTTTGCCTTCTGCCACAAACATGGGCTCATTCACCAGAACAACCGGCACATTTCCCGCAACACGATAACCGGCGGACAAAACATCCAGCAACAAGGAATCAAATAAACGCGACGATTCTCCAGGCAACAGATTGCCATAATGAATATCATTACCAACATCCGGACCTGGAGTTGTCGTCGGCGGCTGAAGTCCTTCATGGTTGTCAATACCCGTTGATGCCCAGAGCAGCCCCAACGCTTGAATAAACGCAATGTTCTTTAGGCGTTTGCGCTGGGCAATCATGGTTTTATCCAAGAATGAAGGTTTCTGAACCGGCTGCCGAAGGTCTGGCAAATGAAGATCATAAGCTGCGGCCAGACGCAAATATCGTTCCGCATGAGGAAGAATAAAATAAGTTTCTGCAGATTTGGACTCGAGCGTGGAAAGCGTAATCAGCCAGAATACCATATCCGGCTGGTATTCCATCGCCTTGTCCAATATGAAAAGATCCCGCATCAAGAAAGGCATTGGGTAACCGAGGTTATAGGCGCGAACTGTGCGTCCATCACAGGTCCGGATGTTGAGCCGATTGATCTGTTCCGATAACATCTCGCGAGCCTGTACGCTTATACCCCACGTCGCAGAATCGCCGAGAAGTACGAGCCGAAACTCATCCTCCCGCTTTCGTTCAGAAATTATGTGTGCTCCAAACATTGCATCGAAGTCCTCATAAATCGGCGCATTGTAACCAACAAAGTAATATGAGGGTTCCTGCTCATATGGGAATCTTAACCTGCCGGGGACCACGTAATTGTAGAGAGTAATCTTCCCTACCGGCGGGTATATTACTGCAAAAATCAGATTGATGGCAATAAAAAGAATGATCGTTTTTAGCAACAACCTCAGCGGATGGATATCATTTTTCATTTCCGTGATTCAATTAAGGATACAAGTTGTGCCAGATTGTCAAAAGTATTTGCATTCAACTCAGTGTCTTCAATGCGGACGCCAAAATTATCTTCCACAAACAGCGCCAAGTCCATAAGACTGAAGGAGTCGATTAGTCCGCTAGATATCAGCGCTTCGTCCCCGGCAATTTTTCGATTCGGCTGTTTGAGAATCTGGCCCGCGATATATTTTTCAATACCTACGGCAATTGTTTCATCCATTACGATTCACTCCTGGGTACCCGGGCATGCAATCTCCTGCACGGTCGGGTTGATTTTTTGTATAAGCAGCTCTTCTCCCTCGGGAGAAATGTGCAGGACGGCATCGGAAAAATACTGGTTTGGGATGGCATCCCACATATCCAAATAATGCCATTGATTTTCCTGGGCTTTCAGCGTCATCGCCTGACGATAAATATCGTACGCCCAGCGAGGGTAGCCGTTATTATAGCGTACGTTACTATGCGTTCCTGTCGCAATAAACATGGGTTCATTCACGACCAGCACTGGAAGCGGACCGGCAATCGAATGCCCGGCGACCAGTGCATTGAACATCATCTTCGGCTCCAGTTCCACCTTAGTTTCCATCCCCTTGTATTTTGTTTCCCTGGTGACATCATTCGACAGGACAAGCGGCCTGCCGGAGGGTATCATCCCATCTGCACCAATGAAGGTCCAGATAAAACCAAGTGCCTGAAGCTTTATCATTCGGGCTACTTCCGACCGCCTGCTAACCAGTGTCTTATCGTACAATCCCTCTTCGCTCGAAGTACGCAGATCCCGGGAATTGTAGGGTATATCGTATGCGTTCATCACTTTGGCTGCCCTGTCCGAATTGGCCCTCATAAATGGGCTTAGGCGCCGCGGAGTCAATGTATTCAGGGTCACGAACCAGACGATCATGTCTGGTTCGTATTCCATGGCTTTATCGAGGATGATCAAGTCTTTTACCACGGAAGGATGCGGATAGGCCAGATTATAGAACTTCAACTTCTTGTCTTTACAGGTAAGGCCTAATTGGTTCCATTGCACTGAGATTGATTTCTGGGCTGGCGTGCTTTCACCCCAGACCGACGAATCGCCAATAATCACCACTCTAAATTCATTGCTGCTCTTTTCAACTGAAATTTCGTGAGAGGCCACCATAATGTCCAGGTCATCCACTATCAAGTTGTATCGAGAGGTCACTCCTCCAAATGGCAGACGGACTCTGCCGGGAAAGATGGCATTGTATGCAGAAATCCTCTGAAAGGGAGGGTCGACCACAGCAAAGACAATATTGATGATCACAAATAAGGTCAAAGCTTTTATGAGCAACCGCAGTGGCTGTATCTCTGAATTCATATGGCAAGTCCCATCAGTTTTTGCATTGCCTGCCAGGTCAGGTCCGGGGTGGGCAGCATAAAAAACAACCAGCCCACGGAAACAAAGTTTAAGGTTAGAAACACATTCAAATATTTCATAACATTCTGAGCAATTCCCGGAACCCTGCCAGCAGCAAGACGAGGACCTATAAAATTGCTCCAGCGATTTTGCAGAAAGAGTCCAATACCATGCCAGAGGCCCCAGAAAAGGAAGTTGATTGTGATGCCGTGCCAGAGTCCGATCAATGCCATCGTTGCAACCTGGATCAGAAAAATAATGATATAAAGCGGAATTCGCGAACTGGAGCGCAAATACCTCGTCAATGGATTGAAAAAATAGGAACGGAACCACTGGGTCAAGGTCATATGCCAGGAATTCCAGAATAAAGTCAGGTTGGTCTTAAGATAAGGGGCGGAAAAATTCTCGGGCAGGCGTACTCCTAAAAATCCGCCAAGACCAATCGCTATGTCTGTATAGCCGCTAAAATCAAAGTAGATGCGCAAGGAATATGCATACAACAGGACCCACATCCAGCCTGCTGAGTGTATATCTTTGGCAAACGTTTCGTTCAAAGCAATCCATGCCAATCCATCCGCAAATACGAACTTCTTAAATAAACCTGCAAAGAGGCGCTCGCCTGCATTTACCCAGCCTTCGCGATCCAAAGCGATAGGCTCACGCAAGTCCCGGACGAATCGTTCCAAGCGATCGATTGGGCCCGCGACAAAAGACGGAAAAAAAATCACATAATCGATGTATTCTGCGAGAGAAACAGATGGCAGACGTCCCGACCGTTTATCGAGAATCGTATGCATCACACGAAAGGACACATACGAAAAACCGAGCCACGAAAGAGAAAGCCAGCCCACCGATGATTCCTTTCCTCTTACGTTCGATAGGACCTGGAAAAACCATGTGAGTACATTGGGCATTTTCGCGACCAACAATAGGAAAACCCATCCAAGAACCGCGATAACATACCATCGGGCCTGCAAATTCCCCAAACGCATGAAAGGCAGGCAGGGAAGCAGCATGACAGCCATGGAAATCCCTATCCACTGGATCCTGGGAGGATCTGCAAAGAAGATTTGTTCGAGATGAAAAATTCTTTTCATCCCGACTAAAAAGACGACGCCGGCCAGTCCGACAGCGGCGGGATAATTCTCCTTCCAATTAAAGTTATCAGGAGTTGTGGTAAGCCACCAAGAAAAGACAGTCAGCAACAGAGTAAGAGTTGGAAGCCAGAATGTTAATGTGATGGAGGCTTGAACGGGCTGCAGCCAATAGATGGCAAAAGCGCTGACCGCCAATACTGCAAGAGCACGTCCTTTCTTGAATTGTCCAAGCAGAATTGCGGCGATGGCAAGGATGAAGATCTGCGAAATGGACATTTAGAATCCCTGATAGATCCAGGTTGGAGATGTGTCGGCGGTGAAAATAACGAGTGCGATCAAAATCAGGCAGAGCAGAAGCGCCAGCAGGTTTTCGCGCGTGAAGATGGCTAGAACTATTTTTTTCATGATTTCACCCTATACCTTTTGACGTAAAAACGCCTCCATGAATTCGTCCAGGTCACCATCCATGACGGACTGCGTATTTCCGGTTTCATGCTCAGTGCGATGATCTTTTACCATTTGATAGGGATGCAGAACGTAGGAACGGATCTGGCTTCCCCATTCGGCCTTTGTGTATTCGCCGCGCAGCACAGCCCGTTCTTCCTCTTTTTCGGCCTGTCTCAGCTCCAGCAAACGGGCACGCAGGATGCGCATGGCAAATTCACGATTCTGTGTCTGCGAGCGTTCGTTTTGGCAGGTGACAACGATCCCTGTGGGGATGTGCGTAATGCGAACCGCGGTTGCATTCTTCTGCACATTTTGTCCGCCCGCCCCGGACGAACGAAACACATCCAGTTTTATGTCGGCAGGATCAATCTCGATCTCCGTTTCATCCATGGCCACTTGAGGAAGGATTTCCACCAGGGCAAAGGATGTATGCCGGCGATGTGCAGCATCAAACGGAGAAAGCCTCACCAGTCGATGGACACCTTTTTCAGAACGCAAATAACCAAAAGCATATTGACCACCGACCGAAATGGTAACGCTTTTGATGCCAGCCTCCTCGCCCTCGGTGATATCAAGGATTTCAGTTTCGAAACCGCGTTTTTCCGCCCAGCGCAAATACATTCGCTCGAGCATCGCGGCCCAATCCTGCGAGTCGGTTCCACCGGCGCCTGCATGAATGGCAAGGATTGCAGAATCGTGGTCATACTTGCCTGAGAGCATCGCGGTAAAGGAACGCTTCTCCAGTTCAGATTCAATCGAGGAGATTTCGGCCTCAAGCTCGGCGCGCAGACTTTCATCATCCAATTGCGCGAGTTCGAGCGCCTCATGCAAACGACGCGAAAAGGCACGCCAGGATTCAACCTCGGCTTTTGTATTGTTATATTGCTTCATCACCTGCTGGGCTTGTGAAGGGTTCCCCCAAAAATCAGGTGCTTCTATTTCCTTTTCAAACTTGGACAAAGATAATTCCTTGGACGCTAAGTCAAAGACGCACCAGTAACTGGTCGACTAATTCCTGCGCAGGTTTCAAGCGATTTACAAGGTCTTGCATTGTTCCTCCAAAGATGTAGCAGCCTACCGTCTATGCCGAACTTTGTAAAATTCCACGAACAAAAGAATCCGGGTCGAAGGGCACCAGGTCATCGGACTTTTCGCCAAGACCGACAAATAAAATGGGAAGTTTCAATTCATGCTGGATCGCGAATGCCATTCCGCCTCGAGCGGATGAATCCAGTTTGGATAAGATCACTCCCGTCACGCCAACTGCTTCCTTGAAAGCCTTGGCCTGTTGCAATGCATTCTGTCCCGTTGTGGCATCCAGAACCAGCCAGACAGCCTGTGGCGCGTCTTGAAGTGCTTTCCCGACCACGCGATATACTTTTTTCAACTCTTCCATCAGGTTGAAACGGGTATGCAGGCGACCCGCAGTATCTATAATGACCAGATCAACGTTACGAGCGACACCCGATTGTACAGCATTGAAGGCTACCGCCCCCGGATCCGATTCAGGCGCGCCCCAAATTACGTCCACGTGGAGGCGATCTCCCCAAACCTGAAGCTGATCGACAGCAGCAGCGCGAAAAGTATCGGCTGCACCGAAGAGCAGAGTCTGGCCCTGAGACTGAAATCGTTGTGCAAGCTTGGCAATGGTGGTTGTCTTTCCTGAGCCATTGACACCAACAACGAGGATCACGGCCGGCTTGTTCCTCCACGTGGGAACAGACGAGGCGTCGAGCCTTAATCTGAGTTCGGTTTGGAGCGCATCCGAAAGCTCCTCGGAGCGAGTCAGCCCCTGGTCCCGTACGACGCGCTGCATCGATTCGATAATTTCGCCGGTGGTTTCGATTCCCAAATCCGCTTGGATGAGCAGGGCCTCCAGATCATCCCATGTTTCGCGGGAAATATCGGTCGCGCCGAACAAAGTAGCGATACGCCCGAACGTTGTTTTGCTGGTTTTCGCAAGCCCACTGCGCCATTTTGCAAAGAGATCAGCCATGAAGGGCGATTATATCATGTGGCATTATGTGTTATACTCATTTTTCGGTTGTGGGCAAAATCAATTGATTGATTGCCAGATTTTTGAAAGCAAAGGTATAAAAGGTAGATAACCATGTCTAATGAACCCATTCATGTAACCGATGCCGCATTTGAGAAAACAGTTCTGGAATCATCGATTCCAGTAATCGTTGATTTTTGGGCACCGTGGTGCAATCCATGCAAAATGGTGGCGCCCATCCTCGATAAGCTCGCGAATGAGTATGAAGGCAAAATTATTGTGGCAAAGGTAAATACAGATGAAAACCCTGAATGGATGATGAAGTATGGGATTCAGGGAATTCCCACCATGTTGTTTGTTGCAAACGGCAAGATCGTCCATCGCCAGGTTGGAGCATTGCCCGAAAGGATGCTGCGCGATGTTGTCAGCCAGTTCATGGAGGTTGTAGGCCAGTCATAGCCCGAAGGAGGGCACGATGAACAGGATGTTCTTTGCCGTAGTTGCCTTGTCCGTTATTGGTGCGTGCCTTCCTTCGAATTTGATTCCCATATCGATTGCACAGCCAACGGCGATTGCAACAGGAACGTCGCCCGCGGACAGTCAACTATTTGCCACGCCGGGCTCATCGGCTCAACCTACGATTAGTCCTGTTTCCTTTACCCAGACATCGGTCCTGCCTTCGTCATCTCCCATTCCAAGTGAAACAGCTACCACCGAATCCTCGCCCGTTCCTAATTTGACCACAACCCCTGCCACGGCAACGGAATTTGCCGGAACTCCCATATTGGTTTCAGCGACGCTGGCATTGTCAGGTTCAGGAACCGTCACTTCCACGCCTCATGTGCTAACCTATGGAACGCTGCCACCGGCTGTCCCATTCGGCCGGATTACTCTGAGCAACCGATCAAGAGCCCAGACGTATATTTCACTTCAAGTGACGACGGCGGAAGGTGGCCCAACGATCATGGAATATCCTGTTCGCGGTTTTGTAAGAATCCAGGCACCCGTAGGATATTATCTGTATGTCGCCTGGGTGGGAGGAAATAAGATGGTGGGAAATTTCCAACTCCATAAGGGAGAAGATCTCTCCATCATTCTCTATAAGGACAAAGTTGTCATCAAATAGCATCAAAAGGATATAGCTTGATATGAATAATAAAGTACTGACGATTGCGGTCGTATTGATCGTGCTTCTGACTGCCTGCGCTCCCGAAGCAACCGCCACGGTGAATCCATTGGATATTCAGCATACGGCCGAGGCAGCGGCCTTTACCATGGTTGCACAAACGGAGGCTGCGCTGCCGACCAATTCACCCATCCCACCCGACGCAACCGAGGGCCCGACGGCACTTCCCACATTGACTCCCATCCCGTTGCCAACAAATGATGCACTGCTTGGCACAGCAACAGGATTCCCAACTCTGGTGCAACAACAGCCGACAGTTTCGGGCGGTACGAGTGCCGACAACTGTAATAAACCGCTGACATCCTGGCAGGGTTCAACGATAAGTCTCTCAATTACAAATGAAACCAAACCACAGGGTAAAGTTACCTTATCCCTCTATGTTGTCACACCACTTGGAGAATGTGGTTATCTGGTTGACTACTCGCGGGGACCTGAAGGGTCCTACAGTGCAGGCGCGTTTGTAGATGGTAAAAAGAGTTTTAAGGTATTCGGAGGTTTCTATCTCAAAGGAGGGAATTGGGATATCATCGTTCGGAACGACAAAATAATCGCTCAGGGTAGCTGCTACCCAAACTGCTAATATGTGGAGATTTCTATTTCATGAGACTATTCAAATCAATTCTAATCATTTGCATCATCAGTACCTTGCTCAGCGCCTGCGGAGCGCCGCCTGTCCCGACGATCAGTGCGGCTGACGTACAGTTGACGGCGGTCGCTGCGGCACAAACGATGGTGGTACAAACTCAGGCTGCCATGCCAACGGCAACACCGATCCCACCCACGGATACGCCGACCTTTACACCGTTACCGACAGAAACCCCCATCGCTTTGCCAACATTGGAAGTCACTTCGACTACCGCGCCGGCCGCCGGCGGTGGTGATCCCTGTGCGAATCGAGTCCTTGCAGCTTCTCCACAGGGCAAGCGAACTTCAATTCGGATCGCAAATACAACCAAATATCCTGTTACGGTATCGCTCTATCTCAATGAGACCGCAAGCCATGGTGAGTGCGGGTATCGGGGATACAACATCGCCAAAAACAGTGATGTGGTGATCGGCGATCTCGTCCTTGGATGTTATAACATCTGGGCCTGGAGCACGAGTCCAAAGGCATCATTCAACGTTGCAAGTGGAACGAGTTGCATCAACAACTCTGACAAATGGACATTCGAAATTACACAGAGCACAATTCGATTTATCGGTCCTTAGAAATCGAACTTGATATAAGGCGAGATGAGCAATACTGCTCATCTCGCCTTATTTTTTTGTGGGGAACAAAAAGATAACATGCACGTCAATTAAGAATGGAACAGGAGATGCTAAAATGAAACAAGGAATTTTCCTGCTACTCGTTTTGATTCTGCTGGTATCCTGCTCACCGGCGCCGCCAGTAACCGGTGAAATCGGTACCACCGTCCCGCCCGATACAGTGGTCACCAGCCCTCCTGAACGGACCCTGCCCGCCAATCAACCTCCGGAGAATCCCTTTGCAGGGAAATCGGGCGATTCCAAGCTTACCCGCCAAAAAGCCTTCATACAAAAGGCAAGCCTGGTAATCCGCGAAAGCTATCCGCCTCAAATTTCCCTCAAGCTGAGCGGAGAATTGCCCACCCCGTGCAATCATCTCCGGGCAGAAATTAGCGAACCTACCACAGACAATAAGATTAATATTGACGTGTATTCGGTCATCGATCCGGATATGATGTGCACGCAGATTGTTAAGCCCTTTGACGAAAGCATCAACCTGGGTACATTCCCAAGCGGACATTACTCGGTTGTGGTTAATGGAGAGGCAGTCGGCGAATTTGACTCGTGACAAACCTTTGCAACGCGCGCATTCGTAAGCATTACCAGGTCTGATACAGGCAATCTAATATTCAGCCCACGTTGACCGCCTGAGATATGGATTTCCGCATAATTCTGCGCTGACGAATCAATCACAACTTGAAAGCCTTTGTTCATCAACACCAGCGGAGAAATCCCTCCCGCCTGCAGACCAGTCAACTGCTCGGCTTCACGCTCGGT